>JBBQQG010000010.1:0-30655 GCA_038216175.1 Saccharimonadales bacterium (SeqCode) | reverse complement strand
GTACCACCTGTGTTAGTACCACCTGTTGCATTACCAGCATTACCAGCTGTGATAGATACTAGTCCAGCATTACCACCAGTACCAGCAGCATTGTTTACACCGTTTTGAGATAGCAAGCTGATGGCTCCAGAGTTAGAGCCGGCAGTTGCAGACGCTGCACCGCCTTGGAGAGTTACTGCACCACCTATACCGGTACCGTTTGCTGTACCGCCACTAACTGATGCAGTACCACCGTTGTTATTACCAGCAGAAGCCACTCCTCCGTTTATACTGATAGCACCGCCAGTACCTCCAGCTGTGCCGCCTGATGCTCCGGCGCTTATAGTTAAAGCATGTCCGGCAGTACTAGCAACAGATTGGTTAACAGATATCGTGTGATCAGCTGCATTACCAAAGTAAGTATTGCCAGCGTTGGTTATTCCAAAGAGTGCATTGTTGCCGGTATCCTGTGCTTGGAAAAGATCAGCTGTCTGAGCTGTATTAAGCCGAGTGACTAGTGTGGCATTTGCGTTGGTATTTGTTGTGTTAGCGGTTTGGAACAACCCTGAGCTTACAGAGATTGATGATCCAAATACGCCTGGCCCATCACTACCAGTACCTTGAACTCCTCCACCATGAATGAAACCTATCCCAACTAAACCATAGTTACCAGTAGTAAGGGTTGTACCTTGAGCTCCATTTCCTGCTCCATAACTAATAGCACTAAAAGCAACACCAATGCTGCTACTCGCTGTTGTAGTTTGATTCAAAGTATCAATGTTTAGTAAGTTATATCCGCTCGACGTTAATACATGTACGGCAGTTACTGAATCTTCTAGAGGCTGCACGATTAGTGGCGAAGTAATCTCGGCGTTTAAGTTTATAGTTCCTGAAGCTGCTGTATGTGTCCCGGTTCCATTTAACTGCATTGAAACGTTATCTATAAAAAAGGTACGAGCAACTGCATCAGATTGTTTGATGTAAATGGCTGTGGTTGTGGCAGCCACAAAACTACAGGTCTCACTAGTCCAACCACTGGCACTAACTACTTGGTCTGTAACAACCCCTGATAACGATACAATACAGTCTACATCTGAACCGCTATCGACGTGCCCGATTCTTAGCTTATTGAATGTTCCAGTATTTATACGAAAATATGCGACCACGGTATACGTTGAACCATTCGTTAAGCCTTGTGTATAGGTTGCCCCATCGTTTGCTACTGCTGTTGTCGTAACAGCCATAGAGTACTTACCGAGGTATGCTTGGGTAGTTGATGATGTAATTGATGCACTACCCTTGGCAGTCCAGCCAGTAGGTGGTGAAATGCCGTCTTCGAAGTTTCCGTTTGTAATTAGGTTTACGGTAGGAATCGTACCGACACTTAAGATTGTCTGATTTGTACTATTTTCGACTTGAAGTGCAGTTGTGCTGTTTGTAGTTCCGGTCTTAATTACTACTCCAGCTGATCCACCCTGCAGTGTTGTTGTGTTGTCAGTATTGGCATTTGACCCTATAGAGACTGACTGAATGCTTGTCGCATCGCTTGTGTCTGCAACATGTAGTGTCGTCGCCGCGTTGGTCGAACCGACTGAGCCAATATTGATAGTCTTTGAGGCACCTGACGTATATAGATTTAATGTGCCGCTACCGGCTGCATTTACGTCAATTTGTGGTGAAACACCAAAACCAAGACTTAAGGTTCCCTTTGACTGAAGTGTTGTTGTCCCGCCTGTCGCAGACGCTCCTGTACCGATAAGCACATTGGTAGTACCAGACGTGTTAAGATTACCGATATTTATACTCTGGGTTAAGTTGTTTGATGTATTTCCAATTTGAATCGAGCTTCCGACATTGCTAGTACCAATCTTAATCGTACCAACTGTGCCTCCACCGGTCTTTGATCCTGCATCTATAAATAAATTACCGCCATTTGCCCCTGCTGTTGCCGAACCAGCTTTAAGAGTTAAATCTCCTCCCGCGTAGCTTGCATTATTAGAGTTACCAGATTGAAGCGTAATATTACTTGATCCTGTAACAACATTTGCTTGGCTAAAAGTTAGGGCAGCACCAGTCAAACTTCCGCCGGCAGATGTACCACTAGCCAAACTTATAGATCCGCCGTAATCTAAAACATTGGCGTTTCCAGCTGTCAAGCTAATATTTCCACCAGCGCCAACGCCAAAACCGGCATTTGGCGTTGTACCACCAGAGCCGGCTGTTATATTTATTGATCCGCCGTCGCCACCATTTGCACCGCCTGCAGATGAACTTGAAGACAGTGTTCCACCACCGTTATTTGCAGTTATATTTATATTACCACCGTTACCACCCTTGTTAATATTTGCAGTTGTTCCACCTGCATTTCCGCCAATTCCACTTATAATAGATATAGATGATCCATTGCCACCAGCTGCATTTGTCTGTGTACTTGAAACAGCTCCACCAGCTCCACCTTGCAGTGCAAAGGCGCCGCCTGCTCCTCCGACGTTAGCACCGGTGCTTCCGCTATCTGTAGAAGCTCCACCAGCTCCAGTAGTTAATGAAATCGCCGATCCTATTCCAGCAGTTTGCCCAGTTGATCCAGTCGTAACTTGACCTGTAGCTCCTGTGACTGTAAGCACATTTGCACTTGCCGTTCCATTTCCAGCAACACTTGCTAGGCTTGTGTTTGCAATAGTCGTACTACCAAAACCAGATTGTAATGCAACATTTCCGGTACCCGACTGCAGTAATAGCGAACTGGCAGCATTTGTATTACCAATACTAATCACATCTGTTGCTCCAGCCCCAGTTGCAGAATCACCAATATGAATATTTTGAGTGTTCCCAGCAGATACTGTAGCTGCACCTATATTTATAGTTTGGCCAGCTGTTGATTTTCCTAGAGTAATAGTGCCCGTGCCGTTGGTATTTCCAATACTATATGTAGCAGCGGCTGTCCCCTGGAGAGCAATACTTGCTGTATTTGCAACATTTCCAATATTGACACCTGTAGCTGTTAAGGTGCCTATACCTAATACTCCAGTAATAGAGTCAAATAAAGGAGAAACAAAACTAGTATTTGCCCTGCCGGTACCTGAAATTCGGAAATTAGCCGATTGATCAGCTGAATTTTGATTTAAGATGCCACTTCCATCTGCTCCGCCAAATGTCCAACTCGCTGCGCCGTTTGTGTTTGCCCAAACAAGTGTTGCTGTGTCGCCTGGGTTGATTGTGCTGGTTAGCAGACTAAAGCTAGATGTTCCAATGTTGCTTATATATATGATGCGTCCATAAGTTGTATTAGCAGTAGGAGTCGGAACTGTGATAGTTTGGCTATCGGTTGTTTGGGCGATACTTATATATGTATACTTATCGACTGAGTTCGCCGCAGTATCAATAGCTCCGCCAGTTGGGTAGTCACCTTTGACAAGTGCGGTATTAACAGTTGCGCCGTTATTGGTAAACAGTCCTTGCCCTGCACCGGAGCCGAATGTGATACCGCCCGTTCCTGCCTGCAAAGTAACATTTGAAGCTGCATTGGTATTTCCAATAGTGACAAGCGCTTTACCGGTTCCTGCTGGACTTCCAGCACCTATATTAATTGTTTGGGTTTTAGTATTAGCTGTCGCGGCACTGCCGATCGAAATCGTATTATTGTCAGTAGATTGGCCAACCGTTATAGTCCCAGTTTGTGACGTTCCACCAACTGTAAAGGTACCAGTTGTAGTTGCTGCACCTAACGTATATGTTGATGCGCCAACACCGTTTAAGCTGAAGTTGCCAGTACCGACTAATTCATTTAATACAGAAGCACCAGTAATATTTCCTATGGTAATTGTATTAGCAGTTGAAAACGTACCGATGTTTAAAGTTCCGCAATTTGCTGAGTTGCATATGCTGACAGTTGTTGCTGTACCATTGCCAACGCCAAGTGTGCCAGCAGCAGCTGTATCAACAGCAGGGGTTAATACTGAAGTATCAGCATAAAGTGTAGCCCAACTATTTGCCAGTGAACCTAGGTTAATAGTATTGTCAGCGTTCGGTAGTAGCGCTGTGTTAACCGCGACACTACTTAAATTTGAAAGAGCTTGGTTGGCATAGCCACCAGCTGTAGCTACGCTGCCAATAACACGCCAAAGTAGCGCTACTGAATCATAAGTTAATTGGACAGAACCGCCAGCAGGTAGAGTTAAATCAGATCCGGTTCCTGTAATAATTCGATTAGCCGCAGCACTGCTAACGCTATTATTAGATAGTATTGCAGCTTGAGCTGCAGAATTTACTAAAGTTAACACCCGTCCATCCGAGCCAGAAGCGATTCCAGTAATTGTTTGGGCACTACCGCCTGTCAGACGAATCAGTGAACCAACTCCGAATGCAACATCGTTAGTGGTGCCAGTAGCAGAGTAGTCCGCTCCTTTAAGATAAGATGTGGTTCCAATGACAGATAGACTACCTCCAAGAGTAGTAGCTCCAGTTCCCAGTACAGTTAAGGTTTTACCAGAAGCTATAGAGGTATTTTGATTAAGGTTAATAACTGTAGCATTATTTGTGCCAATATTTAACGGCACCCCACTAGCTGTATCAAGTAGTGGCGTAGTAAATGAGGTATCGGCCCTACCGGTGCCGCTTATCCAAAATCCAGACGAAGACTGCTGACCCGCCCCTTGATTTTGGATATAGAAACCAAGTGCCGAGCAAGCACCACCACTAGCGTTTGTACAAATTGTACCCGATTCATCGGGTAACAGTAGGCTCCTGGCACCAGTTTGAGTAGCAAAGTCTAAAGTTGATGTATTACCGCCAGTTAATTTGGCAAGCTGAGCAGCCCTAAAAGCGTATGGTACAGCTGTTAATTTTATCCTAGGTGTCATTTCACCATCCCAGCTAGCTGTACCTGTTCCACCAATATTCATAGTCAGCCATAGATCTTGATCCCAGTTGATCGAACCAAACCCAGTTACTGATCCTAAGTTAGCACTGAAGTAGCCATTTGTTACTGTAACTTTATTGCCGCCCGTTCTAGTTTCGGTCCAAAGACAAGTTGCCTCAGCAGTGCCTCCATTGCGAGTACAAGCTCCCTGATCTGGAGTCGGTACAACGGTACTGCTATTGTAGAGTTTAAATTCGATATTGTAGGTTCCATCAGGGACGAGTGCACCTGATGCTTGTAATAATCTTGCTTGGAAATTGAGCGTTGATGCGGTTGCTGCTAAAACGGGGTTTTGGATAACACTGAACAGAGATAGCAATATAAGTACGCTAGCACTAATTATGCTAAGCAAATTAACTGACTTAAGGCCAGTTTGCCCTGTTGTTTTGGCTTTTATCATGAGTTTTGTGTGATTGTTTTGATCTTGTCTGTTTTGGCTTTTGACAGATCCAGACATTAGTATGCCCAGTCATTCACTTTAGCTCAAGATATAAATCGATATAATTTAAGATTAAAATTATTAGATTAAATGGTTATATTTATAAATATTTATGCACTAGTATTGTTGTAATAATAATTATTATTTGAATACTAATAGTGTTCAACAACTAATTAATGTAAATTTACCCTTTAAAATGTATAGATAGATCATTGTAATACTTACTATGAAGCGTAATAAAATATAAAAAGTCTTCCAAAGTTATCCACAGCAAAACATTAAAATTGAAAAATTTATAATTATCTATGCAATTTTATTTATCTTTATCTTGGCATGATGTTGACGGTGACCA
This sequence comes from Saccharimonadales bacterium (SeqCode), assembly GCA_038216175.1. Lineage (GTDB taxonomy): Bacteria > Patescibacteriota > Saccharimonadia > Saccharimonadales > OMJO01 > JBBQQG01. The sequence goes on along the minus strand of JBBQQG010000010.1, from coordinate 24,967 downwards.
CGAATTTTGTGCACTCTTTTTTTAGATTTATATCTTATCGAGAGTACTTTTTCTGCCATAGAATCAATTTCGATAACATCTGCCGACACTTTAATACTGCTAACTAGTGGATTTCCAACCGAAGTCTTGTTTCCATCGATTACTAGTAACGCGTCAAAAATTACTTTCTTATCTGTTGTGTTCAATAATTCGACGTCAATTTCATCGCCTTCGGAAACTAAATACTGTTTTGCACCTGTACTAATAACTGCTTTTATCATTACTAATTGTTTAACCTTTTCCAAGTAAATTATTAGTATTATTCTAACAGGGACAGATGGTTTTGTAAAGAAGAGTTAGCGCTTTTTAGATATTACAATAGAAAGTTGAATACCATCGATTACAGACAAGATGCTATTTCCTTCCAAAGAATCATGTATTGCAACTGTTAGAGTTTCTGCCTTTAAAATATCCTGATACTCTTCAATTGCTTTTTTTAGAACTTTATCATCTGTTAATAAACTTATTTCTATGCGGTCATCAACATGAAGATCAGCATCTTTTCGAGCTTTTTGAATTAATCTAATGACTTCCCTGATTAAGCCTTCTCGTCGAAGCTCGGGAGTAATTTTAGTATCTAAAATCACGGACTCTTTGGAAGAATCTTTTGCTTTAAACCATTCGATTTTTTTAACGTTTAACTCTTCAGAGATTATGTCTATATATTCGTCGGGTAATTCTGGGACGTTTACTTTTTGTAGAGGTTGACGCACTTTAATACCAGCTTGAGCTCTTAAATACAAACCTTCTGAAATATAAGCACGGGCTTTTGACATTTGATCTAAGACCATCTCGTTAATGTGCCCTACATCGGGCCAATCGAGCAAATGAACTGAATCTGACATTTTATGATCTGTTAAATTAAAAAACAGTTCTTCACTTAAAAATGGAGTAAACGGAGATAATACTACCGCTAATTGAACAAGGATATAGTGAAGTGTCCTATATGCCATATTTTTATCTTTATCGTTATCTGATTTCCAGAATCTTTTTCTGCTACGTCGAACGTACCAGTTAGATGCGTCGTCTAGAAACGGTAGAACGTCTTCGAGGGCGTTTGGAATATCATACTTCTGCATGTTTTCGTCAATGTGTTTAGTTAGCTTATGTACCCGGGATAATATCCATTGATCAAGAACATTGTCACAATCTGATGATGGATCGTTTAATTCGCCGTCCCATTGCCAGCCATCAACTTCGGCATACATCGTAAAAAAGTCATACATGTTCCATATCATGGATAATTTACGATTGACATCCGCAACTTCTTTATCAGTTAGTGAAAAATCTTCACCGCTTAGAACTGGAGACGATAGCAACAAATATCTCAACGAATCAGCACTATACTCGTCCATAAGGATATTGGGATCAGTGTAATTACCAAAACTCTTGCTCATCTTACGCCCGTCGTTTCCAGCCAGGGTTCCTGTAACGATTACATTTTTAAAAGATTTTTCGCCAAAAATTCCGATACTGACAGCATGGAGATAGTAAAACCACGCTCTAACTTGACCAACGTACTCTGAAATAAAATCGCCAGGAAAATTATCTTCAAATTTTTGGACATTTTCAAATGGGTAATGAAACTGTGCGAATGGCATCGAACCAGACTCGAACCAGCAATCCAATACTTTATCAATTCTGGTGTATTTGACGCCATCTATAGTAAATGTTACATCATCTACCCATGGTCGGTGATAGTCATCTAATTCGACCCCAGATAACTCTTTTAACTCCTTATAACTGCCAACTACTTTTATGTATTCTTTACCTTCATTATCAGTACCTTTCCACACAGGCATAGCTGTTGCCCAAAAACGATCCCGACTGAGATTCCAATCTGGAGCAGATAATACTGTATTGGCAAACCGCCCCTCTTTTATATGAGGTGGAAACCATTCTATATCACTGTTTTTCTCTAGCATTGATTGTCTTTGGCCTTCTATATCCATAAACCAACTAGGGTGCGCCCGGTACATAAGTTTAGTACCACATCTGTGGCAATGAGGATAACTATGTGTGATGTAGTCAATTTTCCAAACTACTCCTCTTTCATACAGAGTTTTAGCAATCTGTTTATTTATATCCCACACCTGCTGGCCTTTCCATTCACCTGATATATAAAAGCCGTTATCATCGATTACTGATATAAGAGGTATTGTCTGTTGTTTAGCTAAAATATAATCTTCTTCTCCGTAAGCAGGAGCTATATGAACAATACCCGTACCTTCTTCGGTATTTACATATGGGGCATCCCAAATCTTGTGTGCATTTTTACCACGATCTTCAAAAAGGGGCTCGTATTCCCTACCTATTAAATCGGCACCTCTGTAATTTCTGATAATTGTATAAGGTACAACGTTGTGTTTTTCATCAGTTAATACTACATCTAATAAATCTTTAGCTAATATATAATTTTGGTCGTTAACTTTTACTTCAACATACTCAACATCTTTATTTACGGCTGCGGCCGTATTTGCCGGTAATGTCCAAGGTGTTGTTGTCCATGCCAAGAGAAAAGTTTGACTGTTTTTAAGCTTAAGTTTAACGTACACCGACGGATCAGTTACATCCTGATAAGAATTATCCATAGCAACTTCAGCTTTTGAAACCGGTGTAGCATCTCTTATACAATAGAGTAGAACTTTTTCACCTTCGTAAATTTTTCCATCGTCGTATAGTTTTTTAAAAGCCCACCAGACGCTTTCCATATAATCTTTATCCATTGTTTTGTAAGCGCCTTTGAAATTGACCCAGCGTCCTATTCTATCGATAACATCTTCCCATTCGCTGCCTGTCTGAACCATATTTGCCCGGCAAGTTAATATATAATCCTCTAAACTTATCTTCGTACCGACGTCTCGCTTATCTTTTATATCTAGCTTTTTTTCAGTAAACACTTCAGCTGGCAGACCATGACAATCCCAGCCCCATATACGCTCGACTCTCTTACCTTTCATTGTCCAATATCTTGGTACGGCGTCTTTTACGATACTTGATAGTAGTGTTCCGTGATGTGGCACACCGGTTATGAAAGGAGGACCATCATAAAATACGTAAGAATTATCTACTGGTCTTTGATCAACTGACTTTTCGAATATTTTATTTTGCTTCCAATAATTTATTAGATCCTTTTCGTATTCAATAGGTTTTCTTCTTGTGCCATGCTTAAATTTCATACTTTATATTCTCCTAAAATAAAAAGCCCTATATGTTACAGGAGCCGGAAATTCGGCGGTACCATCCTGCACAGGGCTTAATTCATGCTATTACGGGCTTTCCCGGCGGGTTCTACTAAGTCTAACAACTGTTCTTCCCACTCCTTCGCGGTTGATAGCCGCTCAATCGGATCCACAATATTAACTTCTTAACTTTAGTTTATTTTAATTAAACTTTCAATAGCTACAATAAATAACTAGCTACTTCGTCCATTAATGGCAAAGGCATACCTTGCCACTCATTAATTAGCTGATCATCGTCTTTAATGACTATCACAACAGGATAGTTTACTAAATCATATAATTCCGCCAGATTTGATCCTTGTTTCGTCTCAAGACTAATAAGCTCAATATCTTTTAATTTTTGATATTTAAAATCCCTCGCAAACTCTTCAACAATTCTCGAATGATCCGATTGAGGATGATATAGAATGCTTACTTTCATCTAAGATTTAAGTTTAACATAAGCAATGTCGTACTTATGTTAAACGTCAATTATTTAGGAGCAACCTGTGGTTGAACCGCAACTAGTGCATACGTAGCAACTGCCAGCTTTCTGGGTCTGATTGCCGCAGTTATAGCATAACGGTGCTGTATTATCCTTTTTAGTTGCTGATGGTTGGTTGCTAGTTATATCCTCTACAGGCTGTACTATTTTTTTAGCTTTAGGAAAAGGCACCGATGTTGATGCGATTATAGGTTCTGACACTGTCGATCTACTGATATTATTCGGCAGGATTATTACAGGTGATTCTTCTTCCAGCAAACTTGTCTGTAATTCAGGCATATCATCAATCGATGCCAGACCGAGTTCCAATCGATCGTCAAATGAAAGATAGCTAAGAGCCAATCGACGTGCAATGTAGTCCATTAGAGAAGAGGCAGTCCTGATTTCTAAGTCGTCGGTTATCCCTGCCGGAGCGAATGACATACTTGTAAACGACTTAACGTAGTCTTTAAGCGGTACTCCATACTGTAGACCATGGCTCAAAGAAATTGCCAGCGCATCCATAAAACCGGCAAGTGTCGAGCCCTGTTTGGCGAGTCTCATGAATATCTCACCAGGTGTGCCGTCGTCGTATTCGCCTACTGTTAGATATCCGTGACTTCCAGCAACTGTGAATGAGAACGTTTTTGAGTTTCTTACTCGAGGTAACGACTTTCTAACTGCACCTTTTACAATAATCTTTTCTGCTAATGACTCGATATTTTCAATCTTATTTTCTGATCCGGCTTTTTTAGCCATTGATAGCGGTTGGGCTACTTTACAATTATCACGATATATCGCAACTGCTTTAAGCCCTAGTTTCCAAGATTCGATATGAAGCTGCTCTATTTCTTCGACTGTCGCAGCCTCCGGCATATTCACGGTTTTGCTGATAGCACCAGAAATAAAAGGTTGTACTGCTGACATCATTTTTACGTGTCCCATGTAGTGAATAGAGTTATCTCCCATAGAACAGGCGAATACATTTTTATGGTCTTCCTTAAGATGCGGTGCTCCAATTATTGTTTTTTCTACATCTATATAGTCGACAATGTCATCAACTTGGTCTTGTGAATAGCCGAGAGCGATCAGTGCTCGAGGCACTGTTTGATTGACAATACTCATTGTGCCACCACCGACTAATTTCTTTACCTTTACTAGTCCTAGATCAGGTTCGATGCCGGTTGTATCGCAGTCCATCATTAGTCCAATCGTCCCAGTGGGGGCAAGTACACTAGCCTGAGCGTTTCGAACTCCATAATGTTCGCCTAGTTCGACTGCTTCATCCCAAGCAGTAGCAGCCGCACTTAATAATTCTTCTGATACCAAACTGGCATCGATCTTCGATATTTCTTTTCTATGCATCTTAAGCACATTAATCATGCCGTCTCTATCTTTACTAAACCCAGCGAAAGGACCAACACGTCTAGCAAGTCTTGCACTTGTGGCATACGCATGGCCTGTCATAAGGGCTGTTATGGCTGCAGCCTGAGCTCGCCCCTCATCTGAATCATAAGGCAGTCCTTGGGCCATCAGAAGCGCTCCTAAGTTAGCGTATCCAAGTCCTAATTCTCTATATTTCCTAGCATTTTTACCTATATTCTCTGTTGGGTATTCGCTGTAGCCAACTAAAATCTCCTGGGCAGTAAAAATAAGTTCGATGGTATGTTTGAATGCTTCAATATCGAATGTGAAATCATCGTTTAAGTATTTTAAGAGGTTGATCGATGCAAGGTTGCATGCAGAATTATCGAGATGCATATATTCGCTGCATGGATTGCTGGCATTTATTCGACCGGCATTTGGCGAAGTGTGCCACTTATTAATAGTAGTATCAAACTGCATTCCGGGATCGGCGCACTCCCAAGCAGCCTCAGCAAATTGTCTGAATAATTCGCGGGCTTTGACAGTTTTAACTACTTCACCTGTAGTGACAGCTTTAAGAGACCAATCTTCATCGTTGTCTACTGCTGACATAAATTCATCACTTACTCTCACCGAATTATTGGCATTTTGGTACTGTACCGAAAAAGAATCTTTTCCGTCTAGCGTCATATCAAAGCCGGCTTCTTCAAGTACTCGAGCTTTACGTTCTTCTATCGCCTTACACCAAATGAATTCTTCAATATCTGGATGATCGACGTTTAGAATGACCATCTTGGCAGCCCGCCGAGTCTTGCCACCACTTTTAATAGCTCCAGCCGACGAGTCGGCTCCTCGCATAAAACTCAGCGGTCCAGAAGCTGTACCAGCGCTTTTTCCTAAAGTCTCAACTGAAGATCTGATTGTACTTAAGTTAATACCGGAACCGGAACCACCTTTAAATATCATGCCTTCTTCTTTGTACCAGTTAAGTATTGCTGGCATTGTATCTTCAGCTGCCAATATAAAACACGCACTAGCTTGCTGATAACGACTTGGTACGCCAATATTGAACCAAACTGGTGAGTTAAATGCTGCCCGTTGTGTAGCTAGAATATATTTTAATTCTTGTTTAAAATCATCAGCTTCATCTTCACTCTCAAAATATCCTTCTTGAATACCTTGTCTAGTTACAGTATCTACAACCCTGTCGATTAAATCCTTAAGAGATGATTCCCGACCTTCGGTGCCTGGAGTACCGGTAAAATATTTCTGAGCGACAATATTAATCGAATTAAGAGACCATCCTTCAGGGAACTCTACGCCTTTCTGTTCGAAAACCGGCTTACCTAGCATAGGATTAGTAATTATCGAATCACGTTTTACCCATTTTAGCTGGTCGTAACCCTTACTATTAACAGGTGTTAAAAGTCTGCGATGCCCTAATATTGTTGATTGCCCCATTGTATCCTCACTTTACTTTGTTAGTAATATTTTTGTTAGAGTCGCGGGCGTAAGTCTCAAAAACTCCGCTTTGCTCCCCTCGATACTCTTTCGTTAACTTAAAGTAGCGGGGGGAGTCGTCAAAGACTCTATACTTTGACGGATCCAAACTTTCTTTCTCTAATCTGAAGCAACTCCCTTTCAAAGCCTGCAATATCTTTAAATCTTCGGTAAACGCTCGCGAACCTGACATAGCCGACTTCATTTAGTTGTGCCAGCCTATCCATTACCATCTCACCGATTTTAGATGTCCGCGTTTCTTGATCACCACAGCTATAAATTTGCTGCTCAATATCACCGACTAAACGATCAAGCTGCAAACTAGTAACAGGTGTTTTCTCACATGCCCGGTATAATCCAGACAATAGTTTACTCCGATCAAAAAGCTCTCTTGTCCCGTCATTTTTAATGACAATGATCTGAGGCTTCTCTATCCGCTCATAAGTCGTAAATCTATGATGGCAATTTGCGCACTCTCGCCTGCGTCTGATAGCTTCACCGTCGCTTACATCACGTGACTCAATGACCTTAATGTCATCTTTTTTGCATTGGCTACATTTCACTATCACACCCCTTCCTTTTTAGGATCTTGTCAAAACTACGTAGCGATAAATTATGCATACTTAAGCTTATCGCTATTTATCAGATTGATACACTAATTTGTTCAATTTGAACGTACTGACAATATACATAAATTTCTACATATGGTGTCTATGCTTACAATGTTAGCCCTATCCATAGCGTTTTGCAATAGAAATATTGCTGTAGTTTTTACTTTTAATTGTCGAAGTTATCTTCATCTTTTGACTTGTTTTTTCGCTTTTTTAGGCGCCTTAAAAATGAAGGCTTTTCTAGTTCATCTTCACCCAAATCATCTATAACAGTACTTTTATCATTTAAGTAGTTGTCGTCCGACTTATCATCATCTTTTTTATCGTCATCATCATTATCATCATCTTTGGCCATCGTCCAAATATTAGGCATAGGCTTATTGCTATGAAAGTCTTCTCCCGCTACTTTATCGTCGTCAAGATCCATATCTATATTCTGTATCATCGAATCATCACTCTGTTTAGTGGTAGAGTCTTCAGTTTTTTTATCGTTGCTTGATACATCTGAATCTCGGGAGACTCGATTAGCAAAATAAGAATCGTCAAAACCAGTTGCAACGACAGTAATAATCATTTCACCTTCTAACTCAGGATTGATTGTAGCTCCAAAAATAATATTAGCGTCAGGATCAGCAGCTGCTGTAATAGTCTCGGCAGCAGTATTTATCTCATGCATAGACATATCCATGCCGCCTATAACGTTAAATAAAATACCTCTGGCACCGTCAATCGATACTTCTAAAAGCGGCGATTCAACAGCTTGCTGGGCAGCTTGAATTGCACGATTGTCTCCTGACGCCCGTCCAATACCCATTAATGCCGAACCGGCATTTTTCATAACGGTTTTAACGTCAGCAAAATCCAGATTAATAAGTCCATGAACAGTAATTAAATCAGATATGCCCTGTACTCCTTGACGCAAGACATCATCAGCTACTTTAAAAGCTTCAAGCAGTGGTGTCTGACGATCAATTGTCTGTAGTAACCGGTCGTTAGGAATAATAATTAGTGTGTCTACAGCATGTCTTAAATTATCAATCGCAGAGTCGGCATTGCGTCGTCTCTTTTCTCCCTCAAATGCAAAAGGTTTTGTAGCAAAACCAACCACTAATGCCCCGGAATCTTTGGCAGCCTTTGCCACAATTGGACCTGCTCCGCTGCCAGTACCACCACCGCCGCCAATTGTAACAAACACCATATCGGCACCCTCGACGGTCTTTTTTATCTCATCGAGTGATTCTTCGGCTGCTTTTTGGCCAACCATAGGTTCAGCACCAGCGCCTAGCCCTCTAGTAGTTTCACTACCGATATGAATCTTCGTTTGTGCTTTAGAATGGTGAAGTGCTTGAGCATCAGTATTTACAACAATAAATTCAACACCGTCAACACCAGACTCAACCATCCTGTTTATAGCAGCGCCGCCAGCGCCACCAACACCGATAACCTTTATTCTTGCGAACGTCTCTATGATAGGAGTAACTTGTGGCATATTAAACAACCTCTTTCTTACCGGATATCATAGTGGAGTATACCTGATCTGGCAAGCTCGTTCAATCAGGTCAGTCCTTCAATTAATTTAATTTTAAATATAATTTTCATTTTTTAAAGCGTCGTAATAACCCATCAACTAGTCCGAATACGCCTTCGTTTGGCTGACCAACGTTATGGCTGTTAACTGATGGAACTAGAAGCATATCAAGAAGCATTAAGCCGACAACAGTGGTGTAAGACGGATCTTGAACAGTATCAATTAATCCACCTAAAGGCTGAAGTGTCCCAACTCTAGCCGCTAACTGGAGTTTCTCTTTAGTAAAATCTGCTATGCCGGGAAGCTTGGAACTTCCACCAACTAGCACTACACCGCCAGGTAATTTTCTCGATTTTTGAATTTTTCTTAGTTCCTTATCTACAAATTCTAACAATTCTTCTACCCTTGCCTCAGTAATCATTGTAACTTCTTCAGCATCGAACTGATGCATTTTACCCTGATACTGCACGGCTATACGACTCTTATGTGGTCCATCTTTTCGAAGTGATGCATGATTTATTTTTACCTGTTCGGCAATGTCTAAATCAGTTTTAAGTCCGATTGCCAGATCGTTGGTAATATTCGTTCCACCAATCGGTAGTACAGCTATGTGCTGTACTTCGCCATCTTCTACGACTACTAAATTAGTAGTGCCAGAGCCAATATCTAGAAGTAACGTTCCAGATTCTTTCTGTTGTCTGTTTAACACTGCTTCTGCGGCTGCCAGACTGGCTACTGTGTGGTGGTTTGCATTTACCCTTGCCTTTTCGAGAACCAAATCCAAACTTCTAAGATTTGGGGTTGCAGCAGTAACTATATGGGTATCAACTTCCAGTCTAACACCGTGCATACCTACTGGATCTTTAATATTGTCTTGGCCATCCAGACGGTAATTTTTAGCAAACACTTGAATAATTTCTCTGTTAGGCGGAATTTGTATTATCGTCGCTGCTTCTTCAACTCTTAATCTATCTTCAGTATTGATCTCTCGATTCGCGGTGCTTATAGCAATAACTCCTCGTGAGTTAAGCCCACTGACGTGCGAACCATTAATATTCACAGTTGCGCTTGGCACATGTACGCCCGACACTCGTTCAGCTTCAGTAATAGCAGCTACAACTGATTCAACAACATCATCTATATGAACAACTGCGCCCTTTCTCATTCCAATATTCGGTGAAGATCCATGACCAATAATAGACACCCTTGTGGGATCTTCAGCATCGGCCATTCCAATGACACACCGAACTACACTGGTACCGATATCCAGACCGAAGTAATGAACTGGCGATTGTTCGCGCATGGAGAAAGTATAACGCTTATCCTCGATAAGTCGCAAGTTATGTCAAGTCTTAAAGGCTAGTTAGTATTTCGTAACCAGTATCTGTTACAAGAACTGTATGTTCAAATTGTGCTGAGTAACTTCCGTCTTCAGTCCATAATGTCCAACCATCAATGTCACCTACAATACGATGTCCACCGAGGTTAGCAATTGGTTCAATGGCAATTGTCATCCCCGAAACTAAAACTTCTCCGCGACCAGCTCGGCCGTAATTAGGTATTTCCGGTTCCTCGTGGAGTTGATAGCCAACTCCGTGTCCGACTAATTCTTGGACAATTCCCAGTTGATGTTTTTTTAACTGAGTTTCTATAGCTGATGAAATATCACCAATATAGGCACCAGATTTAACCTTAGAGATGCCGTCCATTAGTGCAGTTTCAGTACCATTTATAAGTCTTCGTGTATCTTTAGTCGTTTGACCTCCGACAGCAATAGTTATTCCACCATCTGTAACCATGCCACGGTATTTGACTCCAAAATCATAATTTACAACATCACCATTTTTTAGTGGTGTATCAGTTGGAATGCTGTGTTGTACTTGATTGTTGACAGAAATACATATTATCGAAGGAAACCCCTGAAAACCTAGAAATGCCGGTTCACCTCCTAATTTTTTTAATTCATTTTTAGCTATAAGCGCCATTTCTATTGGTGTCTGACCAGAGGCGGACTGTTTTTTCATTTGATTGAGTACAAATGCTAACATCTTGCCACCTTCACGCATTGCTGCTATTTGACTGGACGATTTGATTGTCGCGGCCACAATATTAGCTTATCAGACCGTTAAGGGCAGACTCGACCTGCCTTTCAACTTCAGCCACAGATTGTTCTCCATTAATATCGAAAACCGGAGTGCCATAGGTTCTAAACTGTTCAAGAATTGGCTTTATCGCTTCTTCATATTCTTGAAATCGAGCACTAATTGCCTCTTCATGATCGTCTGGCCGTCCACGTCCAAGTAAACGCTGCTTAACAGCCTCTTGGCTGGCTTTTAAATGAATTACAGCCGTAACCTTTAGCTGGCCGTGTCGAACCTGTGATAGCAGCCACTCGGCTTGAGTCAAAGTTCTTGGAAAACCATCTAACACAAACTCGTTTTCACTATCGATCAAATGAAATATCTTTTGGACTAAAGCGATAATTTCTTGGTCTCCTAATAATTCGCCAGCAACCATCGCTTTTCTTCGTTCACCAGAGATAAGCATTCTAAGAAATTCCCCTGTAGACAACCAAGGTAGACCTCTTTCGTCAGCAAGAAGCCTTCCTTGCTTGCTTTTACCTGAACCAGCGACACCCATAAAAATAATCACTTTAAGTAATCCTATTCCATTTGTTTTTTAACTGCTGAAGCTATCCGTCCACCATCGACTGTCGATCCGGTTATTGCTTTAACCTTGCCAATAATAATACCCATCGACTTATTATCAGTCAGATTATTTTCGGAAATGACTCGCTTAACTACGTCTAATAATTCAGCTTCACTTAACTGCTTTGGCAGATACTGCTCAATAATAGTTTTTTCCTGAAGTTCTAGATCAGCCCGTTCTTTGTTTCCGCCCTGCAAATAAAGATCGGCACTCTCTTGTCGTTTTTTAGCTTCCTTTAAAAATAATTTCATAACTTCGTCATCGGCTAAACCAGTATCTCGACTACCCTCAGCTACCTCAACATATAAAATTGCGCTTTTTAGACCTCTTAGAGTAGTGGCCAAATGCTTGTCGCCAGATAGCAGAGCAGACTTTAAGTCCTGCTCTAGGCGTTGTTTAATAGACATTACTGCTGACCGAGTTTTAATTTCTTTATTTTTATATTTTTTCGCTCACGTCGAACAATTGCTTTACTTCTACGATCTCGCTTGCTTGTTGGTTTCTCGAAATATTGCAACTGTTTAGCGGTAGCAATCACGCCAGACTGTTGAACCTTGCGAGAAAAACGCCGTAGCAGATTCTCTAACGATTCTTTTGAATCTTTTCGACTAACTTGTATCATGTCAATAATTTTACGCTAACAGGGAAGATACTGCAAGTAATTTAGACTTGCTGTTTCTTTTGATTTATTCGTTGTGACTTCAACACTATACTTTGTAACTCTTTAAAAATCGCGAAATGCTTATTGGTATGGTAGATCTTGGTATTTCCTTGTCTTTCAGAAATTAGAAAACCAATTTTTTCAAGTCTTTTCAGTTCCCTCTGGATATTTCCAGCATCCTCTTTGATAAGCTTCGCTAGGCCTCTAACGTGCGTCTTAAAGTCTGGGTACTTAGCGTACACAACAATAATTTTTCGTCTGACTCGGGAAGTTATAAATACATCTAACATAAGCACTCTATTGTTATAAGAACAACGTAAAGTATACGGCAGGCTGGTGTGCATTTCAACACAATTTTTAAAATCTCTTTATAATAGTATGTATGTACTATGAGGTTATGGTCGTATCATCGAAGTATCATAAAGATATTCCGTTAACTTATAGTTTTGATATAAATATTGAAAACGGCTCGATCGTTGAACTACCTTTAATAAATCAAAAAACACTTGGTATCGTAATAAAAAAAATAAACAAGCCGTTGTTTAAGACTAAAGCAATAGATAGAGTAATAGTAAGTCAGGCTATATCGAAAAATACCTGGGAACTGTATCAATGGTTGAAAGCATACTATCCTGCACCATCAGGAATTACTTTAGGACTATTTGTACCAAGTTTTTTACTAGTAAAAGTAAAATCTGAAACGACTGAAAAAGAGTTATCAAGTGACCTAAGTCGAATAAAACTTCCGCCATTAACAGATGAACAAACAGCTGCTAAACAAATAATTTCGAAAACTTTCAGCCATAGTATTATGCTTCATGGCAACACTGGCAGCGGAAAAACAAGAGTCTATATTGAATCTGCGATTGAAGTTATAAAAAAAGGAAGATCTGTAATTGTTCTGACTCCAGAAATAGGATTAACTCCTCAACTTATCGAGAGTTTTAACAATACTTTTCCTGGCAAAATTATAACGCTCCATTCAAATATGACTCCTAAAGAAAGAGCTATAAACTGGCATAAAATATCTTCAGCTACTAGTCCTCAAATTATAATTGGGCCTAGATCGGCACTATTTAGTCCTATTAAAAATTTAGGACTAATTGTTGTCGATGAAATGCACGATTCATCTTTTAAACAGGAACAAGCGCCGTATTATCTGGCGACCCGTGTTGCAGCCAAGCTTGCTGAGATAAACAAGGCTAAAGTAATATTCGGCAGCGCGACACCATCTATTACTGATTACTATATTTTTAAACAAAATAACCTGCCAATTATCAGAATGAAAAAAATGGCGGCTGGATCAACTGATGATGCTGAAATTGGCGTAATAGATCTAAGAGACAAAGATAAATTTATTAAATCTAGTTGGATAAGCGATGATATCTTAGAGTTAATAAATAAAGCAATCAAAAAAAAGGAGCAGTCGCTAATATTTCTTAATCGACGCGGCACTGCAAGAATAATACTCTGTCAGATCTGTGGCTGGCAATCTCTGTGTCCAAGATGCGATCTTCCACTTACCTATCATGGAGATAATCATAAAGCCGTCTGTCATACCTGCGGATACTATATAAAGGCGCCAACCAGTTGTGCTAATTGTGGTTCGGCTGAAATAATTTTTAAAAGCATAGGTACAAAAAGTATAGTTAGTGAATTAAACCGCTACTTTCCAGAAGCCAGAATTTCAAGATTCGATAGCGATCTTAAAAAAGTAGATCGACTTGAAAACAATTATTTAAAAGTAAGAGACGGCAACACAGATATTCTTGTAGGTACGCAGATGTTAGCAAAAGGACTAGATTTGCCAAAACTATCTTTAGTAGGAATAGTTCTAGCAGATACTTCTCTGGGATTTCCAGATTATACAGCTCAAGAAAGAACTTTTCAGCTAATAAACCAAGTGATAGGACGTGTAGGCAGAGGCCACCGAAAAACTAATGTCGCTATACAGACATACAGCCCGGAATCAGCCGTAATTAAATACGCAGCCACTAAAGACTACGAAGGATTCTATTCTGCCGAAATATCAGAACGAAAAAAATACATGTTTCCACCGTTTTGTTATCTGTTAAAACTTACTTGTTCCAGAAAAAGTGTGGCAGGAGCCGAAAAAGCAGCAATGAAACTATTTGATGAGCTTAGTAATTGTAATAATGACAGCGAACTTATTGGCCCAGCCCCTTCGTTTATTGAAAAAAACAATGGCTCATATTATTGGCAAATTATAATAAAATCTAAGAAAAGGTCGAACTTAACTAGAATAATTAATAATCTGCCGCCTAATTGGATGTATGATATAGATCCGATTCATCTTCTTTGATCTATTTAACTCCTTATAAATTTCAGTTATACTTCAGCAATGACCAAAGAAGATATAATTACGCTGCCTAATACCAACCTAAGAAAAAGATCCTTCAAAGTAGGCGTTATAACTGAAGAAATACTAACTCTAATTGAGAAAATGAAAGGCGCAACGCTCGACTGGGAAATATCACGGGAACACGAGATAACTGTCGGATTGGCTGCTGTTCAAGTAAATCAACTGCTTAGAATTTTTATACTTCGAGACACTGACAAAAAAGACACATTTTTAGCATTTATTAACCCGGAAATAACTAAATATGAAGGCAAAGTCAGCGACGATTATGAAGGTTGTTTAAGCATCAAGGACTACTACGGTCTGGTACCAAGACATAATTCGATTCGGATCCGTGCAATAAACATTTACGGCAAAAACTTCACTATGAAAGCTAACGGCGATCTCGCGAGGATATTGCAACATGAAACAGATCATACCAATGGCAAACTATTTATTGACCACATTAAAGACAGCAAACAAGCCTTTTTCATTCTCAATAAAAAAGGTGATCTTGAAAAACTAGACTACGATAAAGAAATTAAAGATAACAAGGTGCTCTGGGGATGACAAAATCTTTAGTATTTTTTGGTAATGAACGACTAGCTACAGGTGTTACTACCGAAGTACTAACACTAAAAACCTTAATACAAAAAGGATACGACATTAAAGCGGTTGTAAGTAATTATGAAAAAGCTGTTTCCAGAAATAACAGATCATTAGAAATTGAATTCGTTGCGGCTAAAGCAGGTATTACTTTTTTAGTCCCAAATAAATTAAAAGAAATCTTAGATCAGTTAATTAATTTAAAAGCCGACGCTGGAATTTTAGTTGCATACGGCAAAATAGTACCGCAATCAATAATAGATATTTTCCCCAAGGGTATATTAAATATTCACCCATCTGCTCTGCCTGAGCACCGAGGCCCGACCCCAATAGAAAATGTTATACTGGAAGGTTCAAAGAGTACTGCTGTATCAATAATGAGTCTAACTAAAGAAATGGATGCCGGTCCATTATATGCTCATGAACAAGTGCCGTTAATTGGCAACGAAACTAAACAGCAGTTAAGCGACCTAATGCTTAAGACTGGAGCCAGTCTACTACTTAAAAACCTGCCTGCAATATTCAAAGACAGACTAAGAGCATATAAGCAAGATGACTTAAAGGCTACCTATGATACATTATTAACAAAATCGATGGGGATTATCGACTGGTCGAAATCCGCAACTAATCTTGAAAGAGAAATTCGCGCCTATGCTGTATGGCCCGGCAGCCGGACTGTTATTGCAGATACAGATGTTATATTGATAAAAGCTCGGGTCAAAGCAAACCCAGTACTGAGTTTAAAACCCGGCACTATATTACTCAGCCAGTCTAAAGAAAAAATAGAAGCCGTGTGCGCAACTGACATATTAGAAATCGAACAGCTAAAGCCAGCCGGTAGAAACATCATGACTGCAAAAGAATTTATAGCCGGACATCATAAATATTTTACTGATTAAACTGCTGGCGGATTCTGTAAGCTTGCGGCTACAATTTCAGGTGCTGTAACTTTAATTTCTGTCTTTAGATTTTCAAGTTCGCTAGCTACTACTTCTTTATAATTAGGAAAATTTGTTTCTAACCATTTAAGTGCACCCGCTTCATCGTTGCGATCTATATATCCTTCAAATTCATCGAGTTGCTCATTACTCATCTGTTCTGCCAGCTTCATTCCAACCCGCATTTCTAAAGTCTCATATATGTGTCCGAGCATTTTATTCTTGTCAGCTGCCGGCAATGCGCCAAGTCCTAGTTCTTCAAGTAAGTTATTATCAAGCTTAAACATATAATTCCTTTCAATTTTATTCTACCAAAACTATTCAATATATTTTAACTCACTTATTTAAATGTGAAATATGCTATCAATCCGAAAACTATTATTATTAATGCCGTAATCGCACCGCTAAGCATCGCTTTTTTATACATTGAACTACCACTCGAAAGTTCTAATTGCTGATTTTTAGCTGTCACCTTACGTAAACTTTCAGTCGCAGCTAGCTGAGATGTTGACTGTGATTTTACATCAGCTACAGCTTTTGCTATAACCGCACCAACTGATACTGAAGTATTAGTAGTTGATGGTTCGTCCTTTATTTCTTGACGTAACTCGTATATTTTCTCCTGAGGCTCATTGTGTTCGGCAGCATCTTTAACTCTCTCAAATACTGTTTCGGCAGCTGATAACTCCGTTGGCAGAGTATTTTTTATTATGATTTCAGGATTCATATTTTTATTAATATTCTCTTTATTCTCAATAGTTTGAACGATGTTTTCTTTATTACTAGTGATACTGCCCTTTTTTATTTCTGTCACACGCTCGGGCTTTACTATTTCGTTTCTTGACTCGATAATTTTATTTACGTTATAAACTGTTTCATTTGATTTATTAGCATTGTTTAATTTATTGACTTGCTGCTCTAGGATATTGTTTGTTTTATGTACTTCTCTTTTAACTTTTCTAGATTCCTTTCTTACTGAGTGTTCAATTGCCCATCTGTTATAAATACTACTTTCTCCAGAATATATGCGTCTTACAGTATCAGTTTTTGGTACTTCTTCATTTTTTAAACGATCAGTTTTTTCAATTTCTTTATCGTGGCTAATTCTTTCAAAATCTATAGCGTTATCTGATACATTTTGAATATTTTCTAATGCATTTGTTTCATAAGATTTTTGGTTATTTTCTCTACTGTCTTGGTTAAACAGAGGAGTAGTCTCTATTTTGGAGCTTTGAGTAATCGGTCTTAAATCGTTGGATTCTGGGTGTATCTCAGTCGTGTCTTTTTCTGAATCTAAGGATTCGTCGGAAACATTATCAATCTTGATATCAGAATATCCATCGCTATTACGGTTATAATTTACCGATTTTGTCTCTGTTTCATTACTTTCGGTTAGAGGTAAATCCGAATCAATATTTTGATTCCGGTTTAAAGATTTTTTATCTTTTGAAAATTCGCCTAAATTAAATAGACCAAACTCGCTGTCTTTAGATTTGTCGGTAACCTCTTCAGTACTGGCAATATTACCGAAAAGCCTATCCCAGATTTTTCTGACTCTACCTTTTTTGGTTTTGCCTTCCAATTTATCTTCACTACCGTTGACTACTTCCATAAAACTTGGGATTTCCCAAGTTTGTTTTGGTACTTTATCTATATCTAGCGAATGGTCATTTACTGCTTTGCTCTTATCTATTGAAGAATCTTCCATAGCATCGAGTATTTATACCATAATTATAACGAGCGTTCAACTAATTCACGCTTTATAAATTCGATATGATCGCCTATCTGCAAATCAACTTTGGAAATCGATTTAAATGATAATCCGCACATTTCACCTTCAACTACCTCTTTAGCATCCTGAGGCCCGCGTTTTAGCCCGGTAATCTCAACTTCAACTATAAGCTCACCTTCGTGAAGTATCTTTCCGATTGCAGGATAAGTAAGTTTGCCTTTTGTTACTTCTCCCCCGCAAATGACTTCAGTTTTGGTTGTTTTAAAAATCCCACGTACGACTAGCCTACCAAGCTCAGTTTCTACAACTTCCGGTGCTAAAAGATTAGAAAGTTCGTTTTTAACATCGTCTATTAGCTCATAAATTACTTTAAACAAACGAATACTAACTTTATCGCGGCTGGCGTGTTGTTTTATGCTGGTTGGAATCGAAACATTAAAACCATATATGATGGCATGGCTTGTATGAGCTAAATGAACATCGTTCTCAGTTACTGCGCCAACTCCTGATCCTACAACCCTAATAGCAACTTCATCGGTATCAAGCGATTTTAAACTATCGATTACTGAAGTCAGAGATCCCTGAACGTCTGCTTTTACAATTATGTTTAATTCTGTTAACTCATTTGTTCTATTAATAATCCTAATTAGCTCTGAACTGTTAATATCAGATTTGCCACTGGCTGACTGGCGCTCACTACCTGTTAGGTTAGCCTGTGCCCTGGCAACTTTTTCATCATGTACAGCCACAAATTCATCGGCAAATTCTGGAAGAGACTTTAGACCAGTTATCACTACAGGCATTGATGGAGAGGCTACTTTTAGTGGTTTGCCATCTGTTGATTCCAAATTTCTGATACGAGCATATGTCCCACCGGCTACTATGTAATCTCCAGGTTTTAGAAGTCCAGCTTCGATTAGTGCAATCGCGACTGGCCCTCTGCCTTGTTCCATATGAGCCTCTATAATTAGACCTGATGCCGGTATATCGATATCGGCCCGTAAATCCTCAACGTCAGCAACCAACAAAACCATATCAAGTAGTTCCGGTATGCCGTTGCCAGTTTTTGCCGAAACTTCTACGACTACAGTGTCGCCGCCCCATTCTTCTACTAAAAGATCCTGCTCGGATAATTGCTGCTTAATTCGGTTGGTATCAGCGCCCTCTTTATCGATTTTATTTATTGCTATAATCATTTTTACACCGGCTTTACGGGCAAATCTTATAGCTTCTATAGTCTGAGGTTTAATACCGTCATCAGCCGCTACTACAATAATCACTAAGTCAGTTAACTGTGCGCCGTGTTCTCTGAGGGCAGCAAATGCCTCATGTCCCGGCGTATCAAGAAAGGTAACCAACCTGTCGCCTTGTTTAATCTGATATGCAGAAATATGCTGAGTAATGCCACCAGCTTCCTGTTTTACGACTGATGCTCCCCTAATTGCGTCGAGCAAACTAGTTTTACCGTGGTCTACGTGCCCCATAACCGCAACGACAGGAGGTCTCGGGACGGCTTTGCTACTCATTTTGGGTTTTTCTCGTAGAGCAGTTTGCTGGACAGTACGTTTTACCAGTTCTGTCTCTAATCCCATTTCGGTAACTATTATCTGAGCAGTATCAAAATCAATTCTTTCGTTAACAGTGGCCATGACCCCATTTTTCATAAGCTCAGTGATAAGCCTAGTAACAGGGATCTTTAACTCCTCCGCCAGATTGCCCACAGTGATCGTATCGTCAATTTCGATGTTTGTAGCCATATTGATCACTCCTTCCTGGCAGATACTCTGTTCTGCGTTAATTACATATAAGAACTATTTAGCGTCTTTAAGGCTAAGGGCGATCTTGCGTCCTTCGGTATCTATTTCGAGAACTTTAAATTTCTTCTTTTCGTTTAATTGGAAAATCTTTTCAGGATCAACACCTTCCTCTTTGCTCATCTCACTCACGTGGACTAATGCTTCTACAGCAGAACTTAGCTGAACAAATGCACCAAAAGGAGTAATTCGAGTAACTTTGCCTTCAACCACGTCGCCCTTTTTAAATGCTTTAACTTCTTGTAGCCAAGGATCTTCCTGCATTTGTTTTAGACTTAGGCTTAATCGGTCTTTATCTATCGCGATAATCTTAGCCTTTACTTTTTCACCAGTTTTGATGTAGTCTCTCGGATTCTCTACTCTTTCCCACGATATCTCAGAAATATGGATTAAGCCCTCAATTCCGTCAACATTTACAAATGCTCCGAAATCTATAACTCCAGTAACTACACCTGATACTTCATCTCCGACCTTAAGCTCGGAGAACCTTGCCTGCATATCATCTTTGACTGCTTCTTTTTCAGAGAATATAAGTTTATTGTCTTTGCGACTGACATCCAATATTCTTACGCGGAGTACCTGATTTGTCAGTTGATTCAGTTTCTGCAAAATTTCATCTTTGTCAGCACCCGACACTCTTGGATAATGGCCTGCTGCCAGCTGTGAAACTGGTAAAAATCCCCGTATACCTTCTAATTCGACTAATAGTCCGCCGCGATTTGCATCGTAGGGTGAAATCTCAATTATTTCCTGATCATCGAATACTCTTTGGAGCTCGTCCCAGCCACGGTCTTTTGCGGCCCGTCTCATACTCAAAAGTGCATAGCCTTCATCCATTTCAGGATCGACAACGCTTGTAACTATAGTCTGACCCTCAACTAACGGTGTGCCTTGGCTAACTTCTCGTCTCATGACTACACCAACACCGCTAGCACCTAAATCTATCCAGATTTCATGCTTTCTAACAGAGTTGACGATGCCTTCAACTACATCTCCTGTTTTCAATTGTTTAATGTCACTGGAAGCTAGGAGTTCATCCATAGTGACGGAACTTGTTTTCGACATGATATAACATGCCTCCTTATTGCTGCGGCAACCCTTGAGTTGTTAATCCGATCAGTCTTAATATCTATTATATCTGTTAAAGTGCATCTCGTCAAAGAGTAAAACGTAAGTTTAATATGCTACACTAGGATCAATGATTGCCGCAGTAGATATCGGGGGTACAAAAACGCTTGTTGCGGTATTTAATGACGCCGGAAAAGTTGTTGAAGAACTGAAATTTCAAACTCCGATAAATTACGATGAGTTTATAAATGAATTGACCATTTCTGTTGCTAAATTAGCTACAAAAGATTTTTCAAAAACAGCAGTGGCTGTTCCTGGTTTTATAGATAGAAAACACGGAATCGGAATAGTATTTGGCAACTTGCCATGGCATAACGTAACAATACAAAGCGACTGCGAAAAAATATTTAAAAGTCCTGTAGTAATTGAAAATGACGCAAATTTAGCCGGACTCTCGGAAGCAGATATTGTCAAAAAGGAGTATAGAAAAGTACTATACGTAACTATAAGTACCGGAATTGGATCAGGACTTATCATAGATGATATAATTGACCCAGACTTTGAGGATGCTGAGGTTGGCTCAATGCTAATGGACAATAGAGGTAAGTTAATGCCTTGGGAAGATTTTGCTTCAGGCAAAGCTATAGTTAAAAAATTTGGCAAGAAAGCCAGCGAAATAACTGACCCTAAAAGCTGGTATATTATTGCTCATAATATTGCACTTGGCATTATTACATTAATTGCAACTTTGACACCTGAAATTATTATTATTGGGGGCGGAGTTGGAAGTCATTTTGATAAATTCAAAGACCGCTTAAACGAAGACCTTAAGATATACGAAAATCCGCTTGTAAAAATACCTCCGATAATTCAAGCACAAAGAGCAGAAGAAGCTGTAATATATGGATGTTACCTAATCACGAAACCGAATTATGGAAGAAATACTCACTAAACTATCAACTCAAATCCCAGATATTAGTTTTAAACCCAGTTCGACTTTTTGCTGGTCGCCGAAGACACGGACAATCCTGTTTGATAAATCTAAGTTTAGCGATGAGGTATCAATCTGGTCGCTACTTCACGAAACCGGTCATGCTATCTTAAATCACACCGAATATAATTCAGACATTGGATTGCTACTTCTAGAAACTGAAGCATGGTCCCAGGCTAAGGATCTCGCAGTAATCTTCGGTATTGTCATAGATGAAGATCATATTCAGGACTGCTTAGATACTTACCGTGACTGGCTACATCAAAGAAGCACCTGCCCTAAATGCGGTATAGCTAGCCTACAGGAATTACCTCAAAACTATAGATGTTATAACTGTAATAGCACTTGGAGCGTAAGTCTATCGAGATTTTGTCGGCCTTATCGTCGATCGAAAACAGGAGTATTAAAAAAGTCGCTGCTTGAGAAAACTCATACAACGACTTTTAGATAATTCTATAAAAGAATTATATAGACTTTTTAGTACGTCGAGAAATTCGGCCGCCCTTAGCGCCGGCAATTCGTGCTAATTCACGGTTAGCATAGAATCCACCAGTTTTACCTAATGTTCCGCCTTTAGCACCAATTTTTGAATAAAAATCAGCACCGTACTTTGCTTTGTTAGTTGCAGCCGCTGCGCGGCCGCCTGCTTTTGTTCCAGCCATGTCATAGCCTCCTTTAATTACTTATAAGAAACAAAAAAGTTTTCTAACAATAGTTAGAAAACCCTCTGTTACTTCCTACGAAGTTATGTTTATAATATCACTACATAACCAGTATGTCAATTTTATTTTTTAAATGATCTTACCCAGTTTAATTTGGTCCAATTTTTATAATAATGTGAAACGTTTTTTAGCGCCCGGACTGCTAACATCACTGTCAATTAGTGATTTTGAAACATTACTATAATCAGTTAACGACAGCCCCTTCCAGGCTTGAAAAGACATGCTTGTAAAATCATTAGTATCGGCATATTCAACTGCTTTAATGCTGGTTAACACTGACGGCAGGTCGGTCCTGGCACTTGATATAAAGTCTGACTTTTGTTTGTCAGAAACTAAACTGTTTTTTGGCATTAATATTGAAATCATCAGTGGTTTATTGCCTTTAGCTATTTTAGTCTCTTGTTTACCATTTAAATCAGTTACTACACCGTAGCGCGTCGGATTATTGAAACTAGAGCCATCACCGCTCCAGTCTTTTATTGCCCAATCATACCATTTCATATCATCAGGGTTGTCAACTTTTATATTTTGGGCAAGACTTTTTAAATTGCCAGACATATCTTTTTCAAAACTACTAACCTGAGCGGAGATCCAATCAGTACATTGATCTCCCGGGTAGAAGCGTGCACCTGTATCTGCTTTGTTTCCGTATAAAACGTTTGATGTTTCGTATACAAATTTTGATTTCGTAACCGAATCGTTCTTAAAAACCTGATAAAAAGCACACTGCATATCGGTATAATCCTGAGGACTATTACCCTGTGAATCATTTCGAATATTTTCCGGCATATCATTTATTGTCAGTAGAAATGGTCCTGGCATATAATTTTGTAGATTTTTAGCGAATAGATCTACTTCATTTCTTCTGCCCGAACCTTGGTTATGTAGTGCAAAAGACATACTATTCCAATTTTCAGGCACCGTTACGACTATTTGAGGTATTCTACCAGCTAGTGAGATCTGATATTCAGCCTTATTAGTCAGCGGCCCAGATGAATGGGCCCAATCTAGAACACTTTGCCATGAATTGTAAGATACCCGGACTATATCTAATTTACGCCCAAGATGAGTTTCAATACTATTAACATCACTAATTACATTAGTATTGCTAGACTCTATCGTCCCAAATAAGACATGGTATTGATCGATACTGCTAAAATCTGGCTGAACTGCATTATTTGTATTATTAGAGGAACTCTTAGAAATATCCTTAGGTGATAAGTACCTAAGTTCTCTCAATATAATTGTTGAAATAATAATCAGTAGAGCAATCAAAACAACAATTACAATAATATTTCGATTTTTTAGTTTCAGCCCAACCATAATTATTAACAAGTATAAGCCAACAACTGCTTACAGCTAAACTAAAACAATTTTTTAAAAGAAAAACCAGCCTTTCGGCTGGTTTAACTATAATTCGGCACCGTGCTATTTTCCCAGGGGTGAACCCCAAGTATTGTAACCGCTGCGAGGCTTAACTGCTGTGTTCGGGATGGGAACAGGTGTTGCCCTCGCGCTATGGGCACCGACTATGCAAATATATAAAATAAATTTGTATTGTCGAAGTCCATAAAGTGCTAGAAAAATGAGATGTTAAAACAAACGTTGATGAACCACTTTGGTCACACCAATAACTAGTCAACTGCACAAACTATGAGTGAAAACCAAAAGTTTTCTCTCATAGCTCATAAAAAGTCGATGGGACTATTAGTACGCTTCGGCTCCATACGTTACCGCACTTCCACCTTGCGCCTATCAACCTGATCGTCTTTCAGGGTCCTCATAGGGAAATCTAATCTTGAGGTCAGTTTCGCGCTTAATATGCTTTCAGCGCTTATCTGGTCCGCACATAGCTACCCAACAATGCTCTTGGTAGAACAATTGGTACACCAGCGGTGCGTTCACC
The DNA here is from genome assembly GCA_038216175.1 of Saccharimonadales bacterium (SeqCode). Classification (GTDB taxonomy): domain Bacteria; phylum Patescibacteriota; class Saccharimonadia; order Saccharimonadales; family OMJO01; genus JBBQQG01. The sequence continues at coordinate 713 of JBBQQG010000010.1, read as the reverse complement.
CCGGTCCTCTCGTACTAGGGGCAAATTCTCTCAAATTTCCTATTGTCCACAGCGGATATAAACCGAACTGTCTCACGCGTGTACAGTTTTGATTTGTTCAATATCAAAACCTTATCCACCATTACTGATGGCACGGACTATATCTTCTCCCTCCGCTATGTATGCGGTTCGGGGTCGACGTATTATAGGTCTCTGGTTGAGAATCCTATCTCGTCCGCCTGGTTTAATGGCGGACTCAGTCTCTACGGGGACAGAATGCCATGTTCATTCAAGAAGCATTATAATTTGCTTCTTGAGTCGAAGAAAGGAATACCGAAAAGTTGATACATCAACACTTCGCTTAAACCAACTATCTCATAACCACTAATAAGTTAAATACTAACTAGCGATTAAGTAGAGACAATCTATCCAGACTTATAACCAAAACTCTGAATATTTAGGTCTTATCTTCTTTTAACATGGACAATTCGTCTTCCCTCGGTATTGCCCTCTGAACCGTTCGATATGTTCAGTTCGGGTTTCACCGATATTAGTCGAATTTAGTATTTTAGATGCGATGTACATCAATACTTTACCACTTTACAGTGGTAGAACGCAATGTAATTTACGTTCTGAACCCAGCTCACGTACCTCTTTAACCGGCGAACAGCCGGACCCTTGGAAGGTGCTCCCCCTCCAGGATGAGATGAGCCGACATCGAGGTGCCAAACAGC
>JBBQQG010000009.1:0-40448 GCA_038216175.1 Saccharimonadales bacterium (SeqCode) | reverse complement strand
TGAACCAGTAGGTTTTAACAGAAAAAACGAATTAGATTTAAGTCAAATTTCTAATGATTACCAGGTACCTAAAGTATTAATAGCTAAACCTAATGACCCTAAAAGTCACAAGATTATACCTCCAGACAAACTTACAAAATTATTAGGCACACCAACAATAGAGCGCGGTGTAGCGCTTGATAATACTCGTGTCGGTGCATTCACGCATTCGTTTTATGTAGGTAAATTAGCTGTCCCTACATTAATAACTATTAAATTAGAGTCTGATCATGATAATGCGTCAAGTTTGGCCCATGAAATAACTCATTGGATGGATGATCTGCTTTGCATAGAAGAATTGGCATTACAAGAAAAAAGAGCCCATTTTATAACTCATTATGTAAATAGAGTACGCGGTTCAGATTATTATATTCCTCACCGTGAAGCGTTGTTAAACGCTATTAGAATGACTACTGACGATCACTCGAATATATTTAAGATAAGCGCAAGTTTAGTTGCACTGTCAACTTCCTTGGGTGGGAACGAGGATTTACAAACTATAAGTGACACAGAACGCGATATGTTTCATAAATTAGGCGCTTACTGAATATCTCAAATTTACTCTATATATAACATGTTTATTGACCTGGGTAATAAAAATATATTTATTTGTAAATAGGTATTTCTAAGCTTATGCTTAAAATAATATGAAAAAACTAAATAATAATGAATCGGGTTTTAGCGCTGTTGAAGCAATCCTCTTTATACTTGTAATTGGAATCATCAGCTTTGTCGGTTGGTACTTGTATATGGTCAAGCATAATGCAAATGTTTCTTTCAACAAGTCAACTAATGCGTTAACGGGAGCTAATTCTTTAGATAAGCCGAATGGGACTAATACCAAGCCAATACAAACATCTGATGCTAACTCATACAATGGATGGAAAACTTATAGTCTGAAAAACGATAAATTGACATTTAAATATCCTAGCGATTGGATATTAAAAGATTCAACTTCTAGTGATAATGGCGACGAGGTGATAATGACAGACAATAATGGGTTTAGTGTAGAAATAAATAATACTGACACTGGCCATCCTTCTCTTGACTATAAACCAAAGATATTGGGTTATGATGCGGTTATTTTCTTAGGCCAATCAGCTAATATTGATTACGCGTCCGGATCTAATGTCGATAATTTGGTGCATCAATCTTACCTATCCAAAAGTATTTCAGATGTTTTTGATACATTCCCGACTAAAAACTTACCTTCGGCAGGCAATATGCAACTAATTTCTTTTTATGTCGATAAGTCTGGCCAAATAATTGGCAAATCACTGTCCGATACCAAGTCAGATATCAACAATAAAAACGTTCAGTTAGTGGTCAAATCTATGTCTTACTGAATAAATCGCTCATTTATTTTAATAAATTTAATGCAGTTTCGTTCATACAAAAGCTTTACCAAATAAATCCCTGTTGGTTTCCTCACTGGTTGCCTGTTTTAATTAACAGATCGGGAATGGTACTAAAACAAGTTACGTTGTAATCTATCGATTTATTAATCTATGCTTTCGCAAGTCGTCTGTGAAAGTAGTTTTGAAGAATAACAAGCAGAAGACTTAAGACTACTGCTATGAGTCCGTAACTTATGCCTGCCAATTTGCCTACTACAACTGCCACAATACCAGTTAGCACCAGCCAGATAAAAAAGTCTTTAGCAGCAATATGAAGGCGTAAGTATTCTGCGCCGAGATAATAATATGGGAAGACCGTAATCACTAGGAACGTGCTAGACAAAAGGCCAAAGATAAGTACAACGGCCAGACCCTGCCAAAATGGACTGCTTATAGCCAGTGGAATAAGTGACACCACGGCTGTCATACTGGTAGCAAAAAGTGGGCGGAAACGTTCTTCAAGTGCTGCGTGCGCCGAATCAATAGCTGACAGTCCACTTCGCCGCGACTGATTAGCAAAATCGGTCAGCAAAATGGTATTTTTTATGCTGAGGCCGACTAGAGCAAAGAATCCAAGCATAGCAAAAAAGCTGATTGGATTGTCTGTTATATATAGCCCTAGCATAACGCCAAAAATACTAAAAGGAATAGCCATAAAAATCAGGAGTGGCTGGAGCAAGGACCTAAATTCAAATGCCAGAAGTATAAAAATAACGATTAATAGAATTGGAAATGCCAGAGCTAGCGTTTTAAACGAATTCTGGTTTTGAGTCTCCTGGCCTAAATTATAACTAAGGGCACCGGCTGGCAAACCATAAGTATGAAGTTTGTCGCTGTTGAAGTCTTTGTTTACTGCACTCTGAGCTAACGTGACTAGAGTTGTAGTATCATTACCGTCAAAGCCACTTGTAATAGTTACGATTGGTTTGTCACCGGTGCGGATATATTGGTCTGGACTAGATACTGTTACGTTAGTAAAGTGAGCTGTCTTTCCACTTATTCGTTTTAGTTCGGTCTTAGATAAGTAGGCCGACAAGTCACCGGCTGCCTTAAAAGCGGCCTGACGGTTTGAGGCATCAAGTTGAATCGTGAAGGCAGCTGAAGGTGGTCCAAGATCAACTTGGGCAACCGCAACTTTAGCTTCGTGAAAATCACTATTAAATCTGCTTTGAAGCTGCTTTACAATTGCAGGTGATGTAATTGCCCGCTTGTTATAAGACACAATTTTTATCTGTTCGATAGCGTTTTGGGCATTACCAGTATTGTAATATGAGCTCTGAACAAAGTTGTCACTCACTATATCTGACGCCATTTTGTCGGCATGGGCCGCGATATTTCCAGCTTGTCCGATAGTAGTTCCCTGTGGAAAGTTCATTGTCAGTACCAGACCATTAGTATCTTTGCTTGGCGGAAAGATATTAAATACTACACTTTTTGCAATTACCAGCCCAGCTGTCGTAAAGCCAAAACCCACAACTAGAGCTGTGATCCCAACTCCGAATAGTTTGCGTTTGGAGTTTCGCGCCCATAACATCGGTGCCGCAATAAAAGCAGCTAGACGAGCTTCAAAACCGGAGGCAATTTCGTCAGACTCATTCTTTTTACCCATTTGTTTATTACTTAGCAGTAGGAATCGTGCAAAAAACGGTATAAAAATAAGTGCTACAAATAAACTAATAATAAGCGACGCAATAATGGTAATTGGTATAGCTCTAATAAAGCTGCCTAAAACACCTCCGACAAATAATAGCGGTGCAAAACATAAACTGGCCGTAGCAGTAGCTGCTACCATGGCGCGGCTGATCCGGGTAACTGCTTCTTTGACAGCCACTCTAGGATCGACATGACGTCGCCTTGCAGCGTCAATTGCTTCCACCATTATAATTGTGTCGTCGACTATCAATGCCAAACCTAGAATAAGTGCAAACAATGTAATAACATTCAGGCTGTAGCCAATCACGTATAGAAACCCGATGCTGGTTACAAGCACGGTAATCATAGATACTACCGTAATAATCGATGCTCGGATAGCAATTACTATTGAACCAACCACTAAAATTGCTAATAACCCCTCAAGAAGTACGCGTTGGAGTTCACTCAAATTGTCTTTGATACTGGGTGCAAAACTAGCACTAACTTCTCCGGAGTATCCCTGAAACTGCTGTTGTTTTTGGAGCTGCTCGGTCGCGTCACGTACATTTTTATCGAGCTTAATAACATCAGCACCTTTTACAGCAGTCACTCCAAGCAAAACCGAGTTGTGGAAATAAGTTTGACCGTTTATCCGCGTACCGAAACGATCAAAAGTTTGCTGAATAGTGACGGCTTTGCCTTTGGACGGGTCAGTAACTGTCTTGAATGGACTTTTAACAAATACCGATTGAACATCTGACACATGTCGCTGGTTGAGCCATTTGGCGGCTAACTCTGCTTTGGCATTAATATCGCTAACTGAAGTTGTTGAGTCTTTACTATAGAAAGACACGGCTGCGTCGATTTTCTGGATATCAGGACCTGTAGCACCAAAATTAGGTACATTGTATTGAACCTGGACGCTAGTCGGTAATTTGCCAGACGTTTTGACATCATTTTCGAGTGTTTTTACAGCAACATTAGCGTCAGTGCCTTCTTTGTACTGAATAGTTACTGAGAAGAAATTATCAGAACTATGTGTTTGTACTGAGTCAACACCAGTCTGGCTAAGTGCGATGTTTGACAATGGTTTGGCTACATCGGTGTCAACTTTAGCAGGACTATTAACAAAATACGTACCGCCAGCAATTGCTATAGGTATATTTACACTTGGAAAGCCTTCCCGTTTAAGGAAAGTAGTGTAACTCAGGGCACCGAATATCGTTAGCACAATCCATAAAGCTGCAGCTATACGTGGTCTTGTAAAAAAGGCCATGGTTAGTTTTGGTAAAAGCCGGTCGCGCGGTAGTTTAGTCTCTTTGGTCACCTGATTATTAGCCATCCCTGATATCCTATCTAACTACATCTTATCAGCTAATTTTAAAATGAATAGTTGTAAATTAGTAAATCTAATATGCTAGCAATTTAAAAAATACGATTCGATATTAATCTACCTGGGCTCACAATCATACGTATTTTGATCATAATAAAGTAGATCATTATAAAATATTTTCTTAACTAATGTGCGGATTTCTTATCCCAATAAATGAGATTATTCCTCCAAAAAATAACAACCCTGCCATGGCAACCACCCCATTATGAAATCCTTGTAAATTTAAATTTGTGCCGACAAATAAACCAACACAGGCTATTCCTATTAATCCCGCTATTCTAGAAACCGCATTATTAACTGCAGAACCTATGCCCGCTTGCTCACTTTCGATTGCCCCTAATACTGCCGAAGTAAGTGGTGCAACCGTCATAGATAACCCTAAACCAAAAACAATTATAGCTGGTAGTAGCTGGGTCCAATAATCAATGTGACTACCTAGACTATGCATCATTAAAAATCCAATTGCTCCGACTATTGGCCCAATAGTCATAAAAAATCGTGGGCCGAATTTCCCTGCTAAAGCACCAAATCGAGGAGAAAGTACGAACATAATTATTGTTATAGGGATCAACGATAGTCCAGAATTTAAAGCAGAGTATCCTCCAACCTGTTGAACAAATATAACTATTAGGAATATTGCAACTGATAAACCAGAATATATAGCGATTGTCGCTAGATTACCATAAAGAAAATTACGTACTTTAAATAAACTTAGTGGCAGCATAGGATTTTTAATTTTATTTTCATAATAAATAAAAGTTAATAATGAGAGTACGCCTAAAATTAGCGGAATATAAATTATAGGTTTAGTCCAGCCATTATGAGGTGCTTCGATTAATCCGAATACTGTTCCGGCTAAACCAAGTATGCAAAGAGATGCACCAATAAAGTCTATTTTTATTTTTGCTTCAGGTTTGTTTGGTTCTATTAACCTACTTAGCATTACGACCGTAATGACGATAGGTATTAAATTGATAGCAAATATCAGTCGCCAAGAGTAATTTTGAACTATATAACCGCCCAACAATGGACCGATTATAAATGAAATACCCGTCCACGCTGTCCAGGTTCCTATCGCTTTTGCTTGCTCAGTGCCTTCAAATGTAGAAATAATTAATGCTAATGAGCTCGGTACTAGAAGTGCACCAGCTAGACCCTGTAGTCCCCTAGAAACGATAAGAAAGGCATCACTTGGCGCAATAGAACAAAGAACTGAAGCAACTCCAAATCCTAGCAGTCCAGCCAATAAAACTTTTTTTCGACCATATATATCCGATAGAGATCCTGCCAGCAATATTAAAGAACCGAGTGCAATCAGGTAGGCATCTACAACCCATTGCTGACCTGCCAAACCTCCACCTAGTTGTCGAGTGATTGTCGGTAAAGCTACATTAACAACCGAGCTATCAAGAAATGCCACAAAAGAAGCGAGGATACTCACCATCAAAACGAACCTTTGTTGTTTGGTCATTTACATTAATGATATCAGTTGTTTACGTTACGCCATGAAAATAATGCCAATATAATTATTTTAGTTGCAAAAAACCGAGTCCTAATGACTAAAATTAGATTGTGAGCCAAAGGCGGGAACGTGGATATCTATAACTATCATTGTCATAATAAAAAGTAATCGCCTTTTCAACTACTGTTTCCATACTATCTTTCAGTATATAAAGTTATTACAGATAAATATTGTTAGTTATAAATAGAATCATTTTTAATTTTTACAGAAAAATACTTATTTATAATTACTTAAACTGAAATAAATGAATATTTTGAGAAAGATAAAGTAGTGCCTATATAATGCTCATGGTTTGGTAATAATTAGATATTGCTTAATATATAATAATGACTGAAAGATTTAATGAACTGCCGTCTACAAATATTGATGCAATAATGGTCGCTAATTCAAGATGGCCTTCTTTCCAAGCCGAACATCCCGGTGCTATTAACACTACTATTGGTATTATGATAGATCCTGATAGTGACAAACCATGGCAACCCGAAACAGTTCGTAGAGCAAGATTGAACGCATTATATGACGGACTTAAATCTGGTGAGTTTGGCTATCAATCTCAGTCAGGATACGTACCTTTTCTAAAATCAGCTGGAGAACAGATCTTTGGTTCAGATTTATATAACCGAGATGCAGATAGTATTTTAGCTTTTCAGACACTGGGTGGTACTGGATCGTTAAATCTTGCAAAAGAAATATTAATTGAACTTATTTCTGAAGACCAAAGTCAAAAAATTCCATTAGTATTAGACGTCGGCTGGCCTAATCATCCTGCAATTTTTTCTGACAAATTCTCAATAAGAAGATACGAGCATATTAACCCGGAAACTAGAGTTTATAACCACGAAAATGCACTGGCAACAATAGCACAAGCTCCCGATAATTCAGTTTTACTTTTACAAACCTGCGGATATAACGATGATGGGATGGACCGGTCATGGCAGCAATGGGACGAGATATTGGGCATAGCTAAAACTAAAAATGACACTATTCTTCTGGATTCGGCATACATGGGTCTTGTGAACGGATATGAAAATGAACGTTATCCAATATTAGAGAGCGTTAAGCGTGGATTACTTACACTCGTTAGTTTCTCGGCTTCTAAAAATATGGGCTTATATAATGAACGGCTCGGAGCATTATATATTGCAAACGCCAAACTAAATCTTGGAAATGATCAATTACCACTGTTAAATCAGTTAGTTTCAAGAATAGTTCGAAGAACATATTCAAATCCTCCGCTTATGGTTGCTAGAGCTGCATATTTAGCACTAGAACAGGAAAGTTACTTTGAAGAACTAAATCAGGCGCGTGCCAGGTTAAATGAAAATCGCCGATCATTTGCAGGAATTGTCGAAGATAAACTTCCGGCAGCTAGTAACGGTGGCGGTCTTTTCACCAAAATTAATGCAGATGGATTTACGACGAAACAACAATCGGTATTAGAAGAAAATGGCATTCTTGCACTTCCTAATTCTAGAATTAATCTTGGTGGACTACACTTAGATCAAATCGAACGAGTTGGTGAAATTGTGCTACGGGCATTAAATGCTAAATCATGATTTTAAAAGATGTTTTTCCGTTAGGAAAATATTCGTTAAAATTGTAGTCCAATTTGAAGCTTTAATGTAATTACTAGTTCAGTTCCATTTCTAATTTTTCTTCGTCAATAATTATAAAATCATGGTTTCGTTGTTTTAATAATTTTTCTTGGAATAACTGTTCCAGCACTCGGCTGGCAGTTTCTCGCGTTATATTAATCGAGTCGGCGATATCCTGGTGAGTTATCGGCGTTTTGATAGTAATTATATTATCCTGTTTATCACCAAATCGATTAGCTAAATCAAGAAGACATGAAATAACTCTTTCCCTAGGTAAACGGTAACCAAGACTTTGAATTCGGTTAGCATATACTGTGATAGTATTGACTAACTGTCGTAAAATTTGTTCTGTTAACCAGGCATTTGCCCCCATTGCAGCTCTAAGATTACTTTTGGATGTTCTTAAAACTGTAATATCGGTCAATGCTTCGTAGAATATTCCGAGTTTCTGGGGACCATCAAGAGCCCATGGCAACGGCAAAATTTCATTTGCACCGTGGATTAGTAATAAGTTTTGCTGTCCTAACTGCGAGAGCGAGTATGCTTTAACGTAGCCTGTTTGCAACAAATAGACACCTTCAGGTTTCTCATCACCCTGAATAATTACGTCTCCTTTATTAAACATTTGCACCGTGCCTACATTAAAAAATGCATCAATACTTTCGGTTTCATTTCTATTAATTGTCATCCTAGTCATAGACTCAGTATGCACTAATATTTAATTAATGGTGTGATGAAGAACACAGAGAGTTATTATAAGTTCTATAGAATATATAGTGGAGTGATGACTTAACGGGGTGATTGGGGTGATTAGCATGAAGTTAAAAAATGTTATATTTAGTGATCACATTCAATCTCAGGGGGCCGTGATTTCGATCATGAATTCACTTAATTATTCACGAAAAGACTATCCAACAGATAAGATTAGATATCAGGATAAGAATAACTTGTTCGATGACTCTAACCTTATTAATGATTCCTGGTTAATTTTAGTTAAGAGTTTTATTAAAAACAGTGTTTAAACGCTGCGTTTTTTAAATCACTAAAAAACACGATATGTAATGTTCTTAAGTTTGTTATAAACAATAAAAAGAGCTTAAGGTAAAATATACTAATGGGTATGTTCAGCCAGCCGGTAGTTTTTGTTGATATCGAAACTTCAGGTAGTGATATTAGACGAAGTCAGATAATTGAAATTGCAGTTATTCGAGTTGAAAATGAAAAGATTGTTGAAGAGTATAAAAGTTTAGTAAAACCAAGAACAAATATTCCGCAGTGGATTACAAATATCACTGGAATAAAAAATAATGATTTAGAAGATGCACCATATTTTGAGGATATAGCATACAGTTTGGATAAAATTTTAAAAAACGCAATGTTTATAGCCCATAATGTTCGGTTCGACTACTCCTATATTAAGCGCCAGATGCATGAGTCCGGATATGAATTTAACCCTAAGCTTTGTTGCACAGTCAGACTTTCACGAGCACTATATCCGGAAAATAAAGGGCACAGTTTGGAAAAAATAATTAGCCGGCATAATATCAAGACCAAGGCCCGGCATCGGGCATTTGATGATGCTATGGCTATTAAAACATTCAGTGAGATAGCATATCAGGAAAAAGGGCATGATAAATTTGAAGCAGCAGTAAATACGCAGCTGAAAAGTCAAACTTTACCACCTAATTTAAATGAATCAAAAATAAAAGATCTCACCAATAAACCAGGAGTCTATGTTTTCGAAGATGAAGATGGTCTACCTATTTACGTAGGTAAAAGTGTTGCTCTACGTTCTAGAGTACTTTCTCATTTTAATCAGGATAAAAACATAAATAAAGAAATGAAAATATCTAAAAACACACATAATATTCGTACAATAGAAACAAATAACGAGCTCGAAGCACTGCTACTTGAATCGCAAATGATAAAACAGGAGTTACCAATTTATAATCAAAAATTACGTCGAGTTAGCAGTCATTTCGTGTTAATCAAACAATATAACGATAGTGGCTACGCTAACATTACAATTGCTGATAAAGATTTATCTAAAGAAATTAACCTAAGTAATATATATGGTATGTTTAATTCTAAAATAAAAGCAAAATTAGCTCTCGAAAATCTGAGAAGAATTTACCAAATATGTCCTAAACTATTGGGGTTGGAAAAAACAAATAGTTCGTGTTTTTTATATCAACTTGGCAAATGTAGTGGTGCGTGTGTCGGTAAAGAAACGGTAAAAGTACACAATATAAGAATGGAAACAGCTCTGGCTAAGCTAAAGATTGAAAACTGGCCCTATAAAACAGCGGTCGCGATAGGTGATGACAATGGCAATCACGTAGTTGTAGATAAATGGATTGTGCTAGGGTATCTTAATAATATTGATCAAGGAGAACCCGATTTTAAACAGATAGACCGCAGATTTGACCAAGATACTTATCGAATACTCCGGTCTTATTTATCAAAAAACATGAATAAATTGACAATAAAACCGTTCAACTTAGACATGATTAACAAATACACTTAAATTCATTTTCATTTTTCTAAACTACATCGGAAATATCACATACACCTTAGTTGTAAAATATTAAACTTAGTTTTGAATATGAGAAAAAGTTACTTATTTTTTTTGGTTGTCGCTGTTCTTGCTGCGGTGTTCGTTGGTGGCTACATTGCTAACCATCATTCAACGAATATGAATTCAAATAACAATGGTTCCGTCTTAACGAAAAACGGCAGTAAATCATTAGATTTGAGTGGTCAACAACTAAGTACTCTTTCAGATTCGATAACTTCCCAGACTGATATTACATCACTAAATTTGTCTAATAATCAATTGACAACACTGCCTGCATCAATCGGGAAATTAATAAATTTAGAAGTCTTAAATATTGAAAACAACAGATTAGTAAGCTTACCTCCTGAAATCGGTCAATTAAAAAAACTTAAGTCGGCAGACTTTTCCAACAATAGATTAACTAGTTTACCGTCTGAACTTGCAAATCTTACCGGCCTACAATCTCTTAATCTAGGTAGCTATAAATCATCGCCCAGCGATATCGACCAGTTGCGAGCCAAACTAACTAATACACAAATAAAGTCATAATTTCTATGAACGGCAACGATAAATTTAACAAGTCGATAGTTATAATAGTTATATTAATTGTTCTTGTAGTAGTTGCCGGGCTTTTCGGATGGCTTTTAGGTAGAAAAAAGAGTTCTACTAGTGTAGTTAGCAGTTCATCTGCTTCGAATTTATCGACGCAGTCCGTCAGTGATGTAAACGCGCTTGTTAGCTTCTCTATCCCCGATGCATGGAAAATTGCAAAGCGCTCGAATACTCCCTACAAGCAGTACATTGTGCCAGTAAACACGAGTTTAAACTGCAGTCAAGATCCCAGTGCTCCAGTAAAAATATATGTTGATTCGTCGGGGGCAACTGACTGCCAACAACTTGAAAACGTACAAAACGTTAAGAAGCATACTTGTATTTCATTATTTATAAATGGCCATAAAAGCCTAAAATCGTTAACAGAGTATCCAAAGTCTAATTCATATAGTACCGATACAACAATTTCAGATTATTTAATTAATACCGGCAAAGGTGTTATAAGAGTTGAGTATACTTATTCTTCTGACAATAACGATTACCAAATGGGTTTTGATCAAATAGCATCCAGCATACGAGTAAAGTAAAACAATTTTTTATTATTAATGTTTCAAACCTCAAATATTTTTGTGTTTTAGTATTTCTTTATCCATTTACAGAGTTATAGAAAGTCTAAGTGTAATTTTTAACAGACATACATTTGCATTAATAGTGTAATGGTTTTGTACTAAAAAGAAGGGAGGCTAATCAAGTGAAAAGATTCGGTGTAATAATTTATAGTATCAGTTTGTTTAGCCTGTCTAAATACGGATTATCAAGTCATTCATATTACGTTCAAATGTTAATTAATCTGAGTAGATCTTACGACTTTTATAGATTAGTGATTATAGCTTTTCTAGTAAGCTACGCGTTTATACCTCAGCTACGTATTGCATTTACAAAATTTTTATTAGGCACTTCTGGTCTTGGAATCTTGTCCCTAGGAATCGCCAGCTTAATTTCCCCAAATCTATTTGGTCATATCAATAATTTCTTATTAATTGGTGATTCATTGTATCTAATAGAAGGTGGAATTTTAGCAGTTGTTCTTAGCGCTGAGTTGCCTTATAAGAAATACCACCTAAGAAAGACGATATTTGGCTCGATTTACTCAAACGTATATTCCTTAAGGAATCAAATGTTTGCTAGTCCGATAATTGCATCTACATTGAAAAGTACGAAATATGATTTTGATAGTTTAAACATGGTTACTAATAAGTTAAGTAAACGGAACTTTATCTTTAATAAAACACCACCCTAGGATTTAAGTCGGTTCTCGTTTTCTTACTTAATAAATACATAGGAGGAAGTATGCTACTAATCATCGCAATAGTTCTGGGAATATTATGGCTACTCGGTTTAATCGCATTTCACATAAGTGCACCTCTAATACACTTAATTTTAGTAGTGGCACTAATTGTGTTTATCTATGATGTACTAATTAAAAGAAGAAGCAGAGTATAAAACTAAACTAGTAATCATTCCTGATTAATTAAATAGCCAAGTTATGTTAAGCTTGGCTATTTTTAATATCCATTTAATGCCGTAACCCAGTTAGTGCTAATTCGTTTTTGTGCATCATCTAGACTAATCGTGCCATTGCATACTAGACTGTGTAGCTTATTTTCTATTTTATCTTTTGGGTTAGGGCTTGGTGCTGGCTCGGCCCAAAGGTTTTTTACATCGTTAGCAGCTCCTCCAAGTTCCAAACTTATTAAGTGATCATACTCGTAATCTGACGGATTAGTATCAGAGTATCCATATTCTTGAATACTTTGAAGTTTTTCAGGCGCTGTTACGCTAGCAGAAGGTCGCACTGTTTTTGTATATCCTGATACACAAATAGTTTTGCTAATATTATCCTGAGTCACATTTGTATCGGCTAACCCGGGTGTACAAACCGGATCAGGTAATTCATTATTTACTTCGTGACATTTAGCACTAGTCGATTCGCTAACTTGCACAGGCTGGGATTTTACATCTTTTATGGAATTTGATTCTAGACTAATGATTTTATTCGAGTTGTTTTTTAAAAAACTATAAAAAATAAGTCCAGCAACAATTAATATAAAAATTAGATATATAAAGTGGAATTGTTTTTTGTAAACTGACACATAAGAAATATAACATTTATTAAATTTGTCAGCTTAATCTTGTTTGTATTTCAATTGTATAAATATAACTTCATCGCTGATATTATTATCCAGTGAGTCTACATAAATCCAATAAAGTAACTCAACTTGATAAAACTTTTTTTATTACTTTGATGTTGAAAGCGGCCGACTCGCTGCTCGAGATTATCGGCGGCATATTAGTACTTACAATATCTCCCAAAAATATTAACCGCGTCACCACACTACTGACAGAACACGAATTAAATAAAGATCCTCATGATTTTATTTCAAACCATATACTAAAATTCGGACATGATTTAACACATGCCGGAAAATACTTCGCTGGATTTTACCTTCTATCTCATGGAATCGTAAAGATCATAGTGATAATTGCAATACTCAAACAAAAATTGTGGGCCTACCCTGCAATGATTATCGTTCTTAGCTTATTTATTATTTATCAGTTGTATAAAATTAGTACCAAATTTTCAATTGGCTTAACACTACTTACAATTTTTGATGTTTTTGTTATCTGGCTGACTTATTTGGAATATAGGAAACATCTGACTAAGTTTAATATTTCAGATTCTGGCAAATGAGCAGACCAAGTCTCGGCGATATTAAAAAATTATTTCATGAAGTAATAATTCCTTTCCATGAAATTGAAAGAGATACAACTTTGCCCCTGCCGAATCACAGGTCAGATAATGACGCAGAACATTCTTGGTCTCTGAGTCTAATGGCTATCAGTCTAGCCCCAGAAATCGATATAAAACTAGATCTAGGACTAATTTGTATTTACGCTACTATTCATGATTTAGTAGAAGTCTACGCTGGTGATACTTCAGTATGGGCAAACGATAAAATACTTGTTTCTAAAAAAGATCGAGAAACTAAAGCGCTAGAAAAATTAAAGTCAGAGTTTCCGAAATTCCTTAAAATGATTCGTTATATAGAGGATTACCAAAAACTTAATACTAATGAAGCAAGGTTTGTATATGCACTAGACAAGTTCTTAAATATTCTATGTATCGTAGAAGACAATGGCTATTATTACAAAATAAATAAGATTACAAAGCAGCGATACCAGGCTCAGCTTGCATCCCATAAACTTAAAGCCCACTTATATCCTGCTATTGGAACATACTACGACGAATTAAGAATTAGATTCGATAAAGACCCCAACCACTTTTATAAGAAATAGTATTATTCGGTTGAAGTACGATGCAGAAAGAAATCTATCCATGCTTCGAAATTAGTCTGGTAGAATGGTTTTTTAATAACTTGGTTTGATCCGTTAATCTTACTGTCAGAAGACAAATCGACTGTATGTGAAAATGCAACGCTTTTTGGTACTAAGATTAATTTTTCTCCAGGTGCTGCTTTACCGAATTGCTGGCGTGCCTGAAGCTCTAGATATTGATCGGTATTAAAGTACTCATTTTTTAGTTTCAAATTGTTATTTACCAATCCGAACACTGCATTTTGCTGATCAATTTTAGAAATATTTCTTTGCAATTGGTAATTGGTTTCAATCACCCCAATACTACTCCAGCTTACTATTAGAACAAGTACACCGAATACGCAAAAGCCAATAAATCTTATGTCGCGGAACTGTTTAACATAAGGCGAAGTAATTAGCTTTTTTATTTTTTCAATCATTGCTCCCTAATTATACAACCTAGCCCTATAAATCTGATATACTCTTCTCTGTTAGCGGATTATTAGGTTAACTTTAATGCCAACGTAAGACTAATAATCCTAAAACAATCGACGGGGGTGTAGCTCAGTGGTTAGAGCAGTCGGCTCATAACCGATTGGTCGAAAGTTCAATTCTTTCCACCCCCACCATTTTAGACATATAAGTAATTTGTATTTTCTTAAATTCAGTTGGTCTAGAAATTGTTAATCTAGCGTATCGATCTAATTGTTTTAATATTATGCCTCTTTTAAGAGGTTCAGTATTTCATCGCCGGAATTAGCATTCATAAGTTTTTCTCTAAGTTCTTTAGCACCATCAAAATTATTTATATAAACCTTACAGAATTTATTAAGCGTACGTATTGGTCTTTCATTTTTAGTCCAGGTTTTCAAAAAAAGCTTCACATGTCGGGAATAGAGATCTAACCGTTTATTTTTAGCTATATTATCCCACTGACTTTTGTCGGAAAACACATAAGGATCTTGAAAAATTCCTCGACCGATCATTATCCCATCTAAATTGTATTTCTTTATCAGAATATTACCTTGGTCTCTTGTTAACACATCACCGTTACCGACAATAGATGTAGCAGGGGAAATACTATCACGAAGCATCCGTATGTGATTAATCGCTTCCCAATCGGCCGGGACTTTGCTCATTTGCTTGGCTGTTCGTCCATGTATAGTTAACATGTTAAGTTTTTTATTTAACAAATACTCGTGCCAGCTGAAATCTACATCGTTAAGTCCAAGCCGTGTTTTAACAGATAGGGGCAGCGAAGAAGCTCCTTCTTTAACCGCCTGAATAATATCGCCAGCCAGTTCCCTGTTATTAATAAGTGCAATGCAACAGCCATTTTTAATTACAGATTTTTCAGGGCATCCCATATTTATATCTATACCATCGAATCCCATAGCAACGATCTGTTGGGCAGTTTTATAATAATTTTCCGGCGATTTACCCCATAATTGGGCAATAATTGGTTTATCTTTTTTAGAAATTAAAAGTTTTTTTAATAGTTTGTCCCGACCCGGACTTTGAAGCCCATCAACATTAACAAATTCTGTCATAAAAAGATCAGGTGGTGCACATTCTGCTATTATTTGACGAAATACGGTATCTGTAACATCGTCCATTGGAGCTAATACGAAAAAAGGATTTGGAAGATTCATGCCTGCTTGTCTTTTACTGTCTTAAAGGTAGATCCAAGTTAGTAAGTACTTTTTTCCCTACGATCCAAGCTGCGCCGTGCAGTCTTGTATCTCTAATTATCTTTTCCCAATATGCTCGTCTTTTTAACTGATCAGAAATAGCTTCCTTAGAAATGATCCTAGTCTGCCCGATAGTCATTGAACTAACCAGTTCGTCTACATGTGCAAGTACGATTGGATTTATCATTTCCGATGTATATTGATCTTCGATTGTTTTATTTTTATCCGGGTCTAACTTCGGCGACCTATCTTCACGGGTTTTAAGCGGATTAAACCCGAGACTTTCATCTAAACCGTTTTTTCTAAAATTCGAAATATCAATATACCGAATCAATGGAGCATAGCCCCTGTGATTTAGACCTATTTCTTCTAACAATGTTACTTTTGGATTTGGACATTCATCAATTGATGTACCAAGCTCAGTTAATGCATCAAGTTGGTGCACTGAATTAATTAAATAATCTCCCAGTTCAAATGCTACGCTCATTACTGCTTTTCTAGCTTCGTTAACTGCAATATCGGGGGCATACCGCCACACCAAATTTTTCTGATGGACAAATATCTCTTGTAATTGTTTAGCAATATGGCTCGGATATGATGAGTGATCCATATAATCTAAAAATGTAATCGCCTGATTTTTTTCTCTATTAGTTGTTGGTAAAAATCCTGCTCTTTCGTCGTCATAAAGTGCTTGTAATCTGGATTTGGTATCAAGATTATCATCGGATGTTAATTCAATGTCTACGATGTTTGGGAATAATTCAGCAGTTATTTCTCTGGATTTATCCATAACTATTAATTAGAATTAAGAATTTCTCTTTGTTTGTTGGAGTACTTTTTTAGCTGCCCTAGCATTTGCTATAATTGCTTTCTTAGCATCTTCTGATATTTCAGTTCTAAGTTCTTCTATTTCGTGTCTGTTAAGTCTATTGTCAATATTTTGCGGATGTTCTCGACTTGGTGTTTCAGGTACACCGCCGTGAGCATAATAAGAGGTAACAGTGAGACTATCTTTTATTTTGGGCGAATCGTCAGATTGGCCTTCAGCGAATTCGTTGTCTGATAAATATTGTTCATCTGGTATGGTTGGATCTTCAATTTCTTCCCGTAATCCAGCTCGATAGTTATCGTCTGCTGGTAGTTCTGGTGGGTGATACGCGCTGTTTTCCATTAACTTTACTATATCACACTAACGCTTATAAGGCAAATACTTAAGTTGTTAAATATTTGCATTTTTAATGATTTTTTGGTTTAAATTGATACTAGAAACTAGAAGGGACAAATATATCTATGGCAAACAAAACAATTAAGTCGGAAGAGAATCGTGTTTACTGGGCTTTTTTAGTAGCTTTGATAATATTCATCGCAGCTTACATCGTTACAAGAGGTAAATACAACGCAAACCTACCAGCATTATCAGCAATTTCAGCTGTTTTAGTATCGATTCCAAGCATATATGCCCTGATTAAAACTAAGGGCCGAAATAACGGGTTGTTAATTTATTTGTCTCTTTCGGTCTACTGTATTTTAGTGACTTATCTGGCAGTAAAGACCCATGTTTTATTTGGCCGTGTTGTTTATACGGCTATAGCTGGAAATACTGTTGGGCATTCGATTCCTTGGACCGTCATATTTATATATCCGCCAATTCTTTTGTTAAGCTTTTGGCTTGCGATTAGAACTTCTCGCAGTCCTATAAATCTGGCTGAATCGAAGAAATCTATTTCTAGAACTGATCTAAGAGTAGCGTTAAAGACCTCATTATTCGCTGCACTAGTAGCGATAGTTATGGACACAGCGGCAATTAGAGTTAATTTCTGGCATTGGGACGCGCCTAAATTGCTTAGATTTTTTAAAGTTCCATCCGTCGATTTTATTGGATGGCTATTTGCTGCTTTTATAGGTGGATTAATACTAAGCATGCTATATAGAAATTTCAAAGCTGTTAAATCTTCGGTTGCACTGCCAGCTAGCTTAGCTTATAGCGGTATTGCCATATTATGGTTTTGGACAAGCGTAAATAACTGGAGCGGTAATCTTATACCCGGACTTATAGGACTATTCTTTACTTATTTATTCGGCTACTTTATTTTTATACGAACGACTGAAGCAAAGTAGTACTATTCCCAGCGGAATACTCTAAAAGCGATTGCATATATAATTACTGCCCAGACTGCCATAAGGGCAAGTTGCGGACCAAGATTTACCAGATGTCGGTTCTCTGTGATAACCAATCTTATACTATCAATTACTGGAGTAAGCGGTAAAAAACCTGATACTTTCTGAAGCCAATCTGGCATAAGAAATCTCGGAAAAAACGTTCCGCTTAAAAACATCATCGGAAATACTATTAAATTTGCCAGCGGTGCAGCTTGGCGTTCGTTTTTAGCCCATCCTCCTACTGCTAGTCCAATACCAAATATTGTCATGATACCAAAAACCAAAACAGCTATTAAATCTAAATAATTACCGCGCATTTTTAAGTGAAATACTACTACTGCCGTTAAGAACATTATCGTTATAGCAAATAGTCCGATAATTGCTTGTGTTAGCACGTTAGCTACAAAATATTGCCACACCCTCAATGGTGTTATATGAATTCTTCTTAGTACTCCTTGCTTTTTAAGCTCTGGGAATACATTGACTGGACCAAAAATTCCCAGCCCGATTATTGAAAATCCTAATAATCCCGAAAAAGTATAATCAAACCTCGATAATCCTCTGGTGTTGGATTTTTCAGAAGTAACCGTAAATGGCGGCTGGTATTTAACAAACTTTGCATTAATCGAGCTAAATGTGCCCTCAAGTACTGAAGTCAATGTCTGAGCGGCTTGTTCGTTATTTTGATTGTAATATACCACTGCCTGACCTGTCGGATACTGAGCGCTTTGAGTATCGCCAAACCCCGGTGGTAGAACTATAGCTGCATCGATTTCGCTTCGACTCATTTTCTTTTCTGCAGCGTCGAGAGTGTCAATTCCAGGTTTTATTTTAAATAGTTTATTAGATTTACTCTGGTCGACGAATGATTTTGAAAATTGGCTGCTTGACTGATTAATTAGTGCAACATTGAAAGATACGTTATTATCCTTACCAAACAGTCCTCCGAATATAAATAAAAAGATTAACGGAAAAGCGACTGTAAAAAATATCGCCGTTTTATCTCTAAAATAGCGCCTAACACTGATTTTACTTAGTACCAATATTGTGAAAATGGATTTTTTCATTTAGTCTCTAAGCTCCTTGCCGGTCAAATCAATAAATACATCTTCTAAATTAGCTTGTTCAACATGTTGGGTCTTTTTAAATCCTCTGGCAAGCAGTTTTTTAACTAGATTCTTAGGAGTATCCAGAGCAATAATTACGCCGTCGTCCATTACAGCCACTCTGTCACAGAGCAGTTCTGCCTCTTCCATATAATGAGTAGTTAATATTACAGTAATGCCCTGATCTCTGATTTTTGTTACCAGCTCCCATAAATTTCGTCTGGCTTGGGGATCAAGCCCGGTAGTCGGTTCGTCCATGAAGAATACTTTGGGCTGATGAACAAGCGCAGCCGCAACACTGAATCGTTGTTTTTGGCCGCCGGAAAGCTGTTCGATATAGCTGCCGGCTTTTTCAGTAAGGCTAACGTCTGCTAAAAGCTTAAGTGGATCAATTTTTTCACCGTAACAGGCGGCGGTCATCTCAAGTAGCTCAGTTAATTTGGTCTTATCCATAAATGCAGGAGACTGTGGTTGAACGCCAATCATGTATTTGATTTTTTGCGGATCTTTAGCAACATCAATATTATCGATCGAAGCCGAACCACCATCTATGGTTCTAAGTGTTTCGATCATCTCAAGCGTTGTAGTCTTGCCGGCTCCATTCGGCCCGAGTATACCGAATATTTCACCTTTGCTTACTTCAAAACTAATATTATTAACAACTGTTTTATCGCCGTATTTTTTACGTAAATTTTTAACTCGTAATATTGACTCCGACATTTCTATTAATATAGCATGTAACTTCTTATTTATTCCAATAAAAAAGCATCCGTTAATTTAATTCGGATGCTTTTAAAAAAATGTACGAGTTTTATTTGTCGCGCTTGACTGTCAAGAAACCATTTCGAGGGTTCTCATTTACGCTCATACCGCTTGGCAAGTCAGATGCCTCTGGGCGGCTGTCTTTGCTGAAGTAGTAAATAGTTTGCTGCTTGCCGCCACGAAGCGTAACCAGCTTTGAATTAAGATGATATGTCACCCCTTTAGAATTAGTGTGCTTGTATGCCATGTCTACAATGTCTCCCTCTCTTGTAATTAGTAATGGTACTCCTAACATACTCTGGGTAGTTTTAACTTGTCAACCCTGCTTCAGCTTTTCAAGCATTTTTTACAATGACAGTTTGTCGGCTCACAAAACCAAATTATCCACATTTGCTAAAAGTTCAGTTGCAACTTAAACTGCTAATGTATTACACTAGTCGAAGTATATGATTTTAAAAAAGGTGGAGAAATAAGTTATATGGACTTAATGAACCGTGGCGGTAGCCAACAATTTAGTAATCAACCTGTAGCACATCCAGGCTCACCATCAGGTAATGGACATCGGGCTCCCAAAGCCGAGGGTTCTAGTCTGATGAGAATCGTCTCTGTCGTGCTTTTGTTCGCAGGTGCCATTTTAATCGTGATTGTATTGATTTTTGTCGCTATGACAAACAGTACTGGTAATTTGGAATTTAAAAGTGTAGACAAGTCCAAGATGCAAGCAGTTTTCTTAAACGGAGGGCAGGTATACTTTGGCAACATTAAAGACCTAAACACTAAGTTTATGCGGCTAAATAATATCTATTACCTCCGGGTTAATCAGACTGTACAGCCAAATCAAACAAACAATAATAGTGCTAACGATATATCTTTAGTCAAACTAGGCTGTGAACTCCATGGCCCTCAGGATCAGATGTTAATCAACCGAGATCAGATTATTTTCTGGGAAAACTTAAAAGTTGATGGTCAAGTAGCAAAAGCAGTTGCTCAGTATGTAAAAGCTAATCCTAGTGGTCAGAAATGTGATACTACTGCTTCTACTACACCTAGCACTAGTACTCCGACAACCACTCCAACTACTGCTCCAGTTACAACACCTACAACCACCAAAAAGCCCTAATTAAATAACTAGTTTAATTAGGCCGAGAAGCCGAATCACCCGCCAAAACAGCGGGTGATTTTATTTACAACTGAATTCGATCGTGAAGGTAGGCACCAATAATATAACCAGCTGCAACTCGAAGTAAGAGAAGTAAACCTAAAAGTATAGTCAGGATTAAGCTGAAACCAGCGAGATCAGGAGACCATACCGGAGAAGCAAAATCGAACTTATATAAACTATCGTTTACTGCATTTTCTTGTACGCCGTGCTTTGTAACATAATCCTGAATGCAAGGCACGCGACCGCCGCCGCTTAGACCATGAGGAAACAATTGTTCACAGACTGCTTGCGCCTGGGTATATACTTTAGAGTTTATTGAAGATGCTCTATCTTTTTCTGCTGCTACCAATCGTTCATAACGGTATTTGAGCTGAATCGGTGGTCTAATTGCATTCGGACCTCCTGCCAGATCTGTATTCATATGTCGATAAACGTATAGCCGTAAGGTCCTGAGCGCAGCTTCAACATCGCCGTTTTGCTTATCAGTCTGGATAACGTCGTCCCTTAGCTTTAGTGCGTCAAGATTATTTTGCCTTAAGCTAGTTATTGTAACTGTAAGCAGTACAATAAAACCTATAACTAGATACCAAGACCTGAGCTTACTAACAATCTTCCAAATATGATGAAGCCGTTTTTTTACCATAATAATAATTATATGCTTCTGATATTTAGCGATTTAAAACGTTCAGTCATTATTAGCAGCGAAGCTGCTGCCGCGACCATAAAACCTACTGTCGTTACCGACCTGGCAGAAATAATCCCGGCTATCAGCACGAAAATCCACCACATCGTTGCTTTAGCCGAGCTTGCTAGCATTTCCATTGATGTTACATAGACAATCCTATGACCCGGCAGATCGTCAGCAGCGTCATACATTGCTTTAAAATAGGGCAAACGATAGCCTTGAGTAATTGCTTCATTCGAAAAATTGACTAAAAATGCAGCGAAATAGCTTTGTACGAGAGGGCGAAGTGTGTGAAGAAATGCATTTAAAATAGTTGTCGTTCTGAGCATCTGTCTCCCTTTATTATGATCGATCAAGCGGCCAAAACTATAACTTGCAATTATTGATACAATTACTGTTGCTGACGACATAATGCCTAGTTTGGCATAGACACTCGAACCAATTAATACAAATAATCCAAGATAAAGCGGCCACATTACTAGACAAATAGTATTTTCCATTCCAAGAACGCAAAACGAAAAATAATCGCGGATTAAGCCATCTGCTTTAATTTTGGTAAAATCTAGTTTTTGGTTTATTTTTACCGGTTCGGCACTTAAGAACAAAGGAATAGCACCGATTAAAAGCAAAATAGCGGCTGCCAAAAATATAAATCTTGCCCCAAAAATTGTAGCCACCAATGCACCGATTAGTGGTCCAGCAGCCGCACCGAGCTGAGTCATTATATAAGTATAGCCGAGCTCTCGGCCTCCATGTTTTTCGTGCTTTACCTTTGAAAAACTAACGTTAAACGGTATAAAGAAAAAACTATAAGAAGATCCCCAGACTGAACCGAGTAACCAGAGAGGCCAATGATGGTGTGGCAGCGTTAAGAATAGTCCGCTTGATATTGTTAGCAATAAAAATCCGATCAGTAGAGAATGCTTAGGACCGATTTTCGCAACTGTATATCCGGTAATAATGTCTACAGCAACCGCCCTAATCGTAAAATACCAGGCTACCATAATGAGGATTGATAATATTGAGTAATGTAATCGAATCATATAAACCGGGATAAATAGTCCAGTTATACTAATCGACAGTCCTCTAAAGAAACTGGTTATGTAAAGTTCGCTCAATTCGTCAAAATCCTTATTTCGCCAAAAATGTCTGTGTTTTAACCATTTATATACGATTTTTTTGAACATATTTTTTTATTCTTTTTAGTTATCTACAGTGTAACATAGAGATATGCATATTTTCTTCTCTGGTATCGGTGGGACCGGTATCGGACCATTAGCGCTGATAGCCAAACAGGCCGGTTACCAAGTATCAGGATCAGACTCAACAAATTCAAATTATATCGATTATTTGAAAAAGCATGACATTAATAATATACAAATTGGCCAGACAACTAAGCAAATCGAAGAAGTTCATCGAAAAAATCCTATCGACTGGGTTGTTTACAGTTCAGCTCTGACCCGTGAAAACCCAGATCATCCAGAACTTAATTTTGCTAAAAAAAACAATATTAAATCATCAAAAAGAGATGATTTTATTAATCACATATTGCAAGATAAGCATTTAAAAATGATCGCTGTCGCCGGCACTCACGGCAAGACCACTACTACAGCTATGCTTATATGGTTGATGATCGAAAACAAAATTCCGGTTTCTTATTCTGTCGGAGCGAAGATCGGTTTCGGTGAAATGGGACATTTTGTTTCAAATAGTGAATATTTTGTTTATGAAGCCGATGAATTTGATCATAATTTTTTATCTTTTAAGCCAGATACGTCGTTAATCACCGGAATAGATTGGGATCATCCAGATATTTATCCAACTCGGAAAGCTTACAATCAGGCGTTCAATAAATTTATTAGCCAGACTAGGTCGACATTATTATGGCAGACAGATTTTGAAAAGCTAGGTCTTATTAGCAGCCCGAAATATAAAATACTGATGACTAACGATCCGTCTATTAATAAAATTAGTTTAATTGGTCTAGTAAACCGTCAGGACGCATGGCTGGTAGTTCATACTTTGAATAAACTGTTTGGCATTGAGCTTGCTGATTTAATCAACCAAATAAACAACTTTCCGGGTCTTTCAAGACGTTTTGAGAAGCTTATACCTAATTTATATAGCGACTACGCTCATACGCCTCTTAAGATACTTGGTGCTCTTCAAACGGCAAACGAACATAATCCCGGAAAAGTAGTCGTAGTCTATGAAGGTCTGCATAACACTCGTCAGCATTTTATCAAAAAAGATCTAAAACAATTATTTGACAGTGCCGTGAAGTTATATATTGTGCCCAGCTACTTGGCCCGTGAAGATAAAAAATTACAATTACTCAGTCCGAAAGATTTATCTGAACTTATCGACAAAAAAATTAATGTAGTGCCTAGCCAGCTAAATCAGGAACTAAAAGAATCTATCGACCAAGAACTTAGTAATGGTAATCTAGTTTTATGTCTAAGTGCAGGTGGTGGAGGTAGTTTAGACGAATGGCTACGACTAAAATTTAAAAATGAGTCTTAATTAGAATCCTAGAGTTGCGCTGGATAGATCGGTAGCTGCGAAATCTTTAGATTCATCGAGAGTCTTTAAAGAATTATCAATTGCTGTGGTAGTAGTATCTACATCTGTGGCTGTAACCTTGGCGACGACAGGCTGGGTATTTGAAGCGACTGTAGACGATGTACTAGATTTGCTAGCAGTCGATGGATTATTCTTTTTCTTGGCATAGAAGTAATAGGCGGCCGAAGCAAGAATCAAAAATATTACAACTGCGATAATAATTACTAATTTACCCATTTTTTTCTTAGGTGCAGTCGGCGGAATCGCCATCGGATTGATAGTCGGTGATGGAGCATCAGTATTTTGAGCTGTTATGTTGTCAGCTGTTGCCGGAACAGATGATGGTGGGGTTGTTTCGCTTGGTTCTTCAGCGGCATGAACTGTCTGGTCGCTGCTACTTTCGTCAGGACTTGGCACTGGGTCAGGACTACTAATTTCAATCCGTTGTGATTCTTGGTTTTCGCTAGATTCTTCAGCAACTGGTGCTGGAGTTGAATTTATCGGTGGCACCTCGTAAGGCGACTCGCTGGAAGAATTATCGTTTGTAATTTGAGATGACGAAGTTGTATCTTTTTCGCCTAATGACTGATCACTTGAACTTAACGGTTTTGGCGCTTGAATATCCATTACAGATGATTTTATCGGCTGCTGATCGTCACTAACTGGGCTGGTAGGATTAGAGTTATCCATTAGTTAGTGCTCCCAGTTTTGGTATCACTGGCCGCCAGTTGAGTACGAATATCCTTTAAAGTAGTTTTAATCGTATCGTTAACGTAAGTTTTGATGTCGACCCCCTCTTTTGCTAAATTGTCATGCATTGTTCTTGTCGCATCTAGAGCAGCTTTAAAGCCGGTTGGATTAGCTACGCAGTCGATATTTTTCAGATCACTGACAGCTTGTTTATATGCGGCAATATCAATCTTAAATTTATCTATTTTTGACTTAAGTACAATAACTTCAGCATCTAGCTTTGTTGTATCGATACCTTTTGTTTTAATCTTGATTTCAAGCTCATTTAACTTGCTCTGAAGGTTGGTGTATGCTTCGTTACGGCTAGTCTCAATACCTTTTACGCGACCGCTTAAAGAACTAATATTCCCGACTTGTTCGACTTTGCACTTGGATTTAATTTTTAACATATCGAGTGTACTTAATTTAGTCTTAAGTTCAGCTTCATGCTGGTTTACTCGGTCTAATATCCCTTTAGGATCAACAGATGGATCATGCTCAGTATTATTAGTTACGGTGGGTTCAGCTGGTTTGACAACCGGAGTCTTAGTATCTGAACTAGTTGAGCTTTCGGCTGCTACTTGATTGGCATAGATTAAAGCTGAAGTGCCAAAAGCAAGTATAGGTGCCGCAAAAATAATAGCGATTAAATATTTAATTCGTGTTTTCATTAATTATTTATTCTCCTTACATCATATTCTACCATAAGCTGTTTAGATTAGAACAGTTGACTGACTCGAGATAAAAAAGATATAAACAGTATAGTAAATTAGTAGTTCTAATATAGCAATATGCTGGTAAGTGGTTAAAGGTAACCCTATTATTAACTTGTGATTAGTTTTATTTGGCGCCAAATTAAACGGCTGGCAGTTCTAATGCCAGGTCTAGTAATTGCTTATTTGTCGATCAAGGATATCTATCCGATTTTTGATCGTCGTTTGCCTGACATCCCTGCTTTTTTGTTCACCTATGTACTAGCGGCGTATGTTCTGATACCAACATTTCTACGCTTTATTAGGATATTTATTAAACCGAAACATATCCCACTTTATTGCACCACTCCTGACGGATTTGCCTGTGATCCAATTAATATCGGTGTCGTTGGAACTTTTAAACAGCTCCAGCATGCTATGGCCGAAGCTGGCTGGCATCAAGCCGACAAGCGCTCTCTAAAAACCCTTGCCAAAATGGGCTCATATATTCTGCTTAGACGTTCATATAACAACGCCCCATTTAGCTCGCTTTTTCTATTTGGCAGGAAACAAGACGTTGGTTTTGAATTGCCTGTTAAAAACAGCCCAATTTCACGACACCACGTGCGGTTCTGGGCGGCTGGCTATCCTACTTCCGATAAACATAAGGATAATGCCTACTTTTGGCAGCGGCATTATCAGCCATCAGGTGAACGAATATTCTGGGTTGGAGCAGTGTCGCTTGATATCGGTCTCGGTATAATCAGTCACAATGCCCAAATTTCTCATCGAGTACATCATGATACTAATTCAGAGAGAACTCTATTAATTGATAAGCTTAGAAAAGCATCTGGTGTAAAACACATTTATACCAAAGATATAGCATCGCCGTACAGTATTAAGAACCGTGTATTTTCGAGTAAATTAAGCAGTGACGGTAAAATAGTTATTTGCCAGCTTTAGCTCTTTTTGCCGGCTAACCATGTCATTACAGCTACGGCTGCCACCCAGTTTGGGACAATTAAAAATATACTTCGCCAGAGACCTGTATCCGTTTTAATAGAATATATTAAGACACCAACTAGATAACCAGAGTATGGGATATACGTCAGCCAGCCGTACTTATTATTGGGCAGGTAACTGCCTCTTATTTTAATAAACCATTTTTGTTTTGATTTCGATTTAGCTTTTGCCATGCTTTAGTAATAATACCACTTATCAATTCCGCCAGTGTTGGTAACATCTTTTATTTTTAGAGGGTCACCGCCGTCTATATTGTAAACATAGTCGGCAGTTTCCTGTTCGGTACTTATTCTATAAACAATCATATTATTGGTAAGCCATCTGACTGGGTATTTTAGCCCGCTCTTGGTAAGCAAGGTAGTTTCTTTCTTGGAACCTATATCATAAGAAATTAATACACCCTTGCCATCGCGGCTATCAATCCATAAGCTTTTTTTACCATCTGGACTGTCGATATAAACCCTGTTCGTCAGATTAGCCGGAGCACCGTCAAGCTTTGACGGTGCATTGTCGCCAATATGGTAGTCAAACCACTTTTGTTCGATCGATAATACAATATGGTCGTAGGCAGTTCTAAATGCATTCCAGGTTTCCTGCGCCATGATTGTCTGTTTGTTGCTACCGTTTGCATCAACCCGGTATAGGCCGATTGGCGAGCCTCCAGCGTAGGCGCTGCTTGGTGCGAAATATATTTTGTTCTGGGCAATTAATACATCGTTAAAATAATTGCTTGAAGCAATTTCATTATTGTTGATGCCATCTTTAAAGTCATAGCTCATTAGCCGGTACCTTTTCGGGTTGCCAGCGCTAGTTCCGGAAGCAATCTGGACATAAACTAACCGGCTGCCAATCCAATCAACGAACTGAATTCTTTCAGATTGAGTAACTTTTGTATTAGTACCATCTTTCAGATTAAGCATAGTTAGCGTGCTTAAAAGATATCCGTCAGAATTTCTATTTGAATCGCGAGTAGAGATTAGGGCAGCTTCGTCTTCTGTCGGGTGGACAATAACAACCATATCATCCCGTTCGTTGCCTGTACCGGCTAATACTAATTTTTCATTTTTCCCGTCTGCATCTATTTGATATACGTCAAACTTGCCGGATCTTTTTGAAACAAAAACATGTTTTGTAGACGGTACAAGTTGAACACTTTGATCAGCTTTGGATGTTGCGTTAAAGGTTATTTTTTCATCACGGTAGCCGTCTGCTTTAATCGTAACGTCAAATGTATCAGCCGGTTGATCTAATGTTAGTTTTATTTCACCTTTGTCATCTGATAAAGCGCTGGCATCACCGCTAGTAGCTTCAACTTTAGCTACTGGTTTTTTAGATAAAAACTGACTGACTAAAATCGTATACTGAGTACCATGGGGAGTAAGTTTATAGCTGGTTAAAGGATTGCTGCCCCAGCCGAGAGTTACATTTTGAGAGATTGTAGCAAACGCTCGTTTCTGAATAATCAGAGTGCTCGGACCCAGCTTTAATTTTTTTAGTTCAACTGTACCGTCAACTGTTGTAATCCCGGATTGCCCGGCAATGCTTACCTGCACATTTTTAAGCGGCTGCTGGGTACTATTATCTAAGACTTGCAACGATGCGCTGCTTCGGACGCCAAAACTATTTAGACCAAAATAACGTGTCCCAGGAAATGCTATAAAGGCAGCTACCGCAGCTAATACGACAAGAATAGTTCCCCACCTTGCCCATTTGCTAAGCCACCATACCGCAAAAAAGTTTTTTAGCTTGTCAGAAAAAGAGGTACCTTTTTTGACATTTGATTCGGCTAGTTTTTGGTCTTCAGCTTGTAAAACCTCGTCGCCTTCTTTGGCGACTATATCATCGACTATCTTGTCAGTTAATTTATCGTCAGCCGTAATCGGTATTATGTCTGGCTTTAGCCCAGAATTAGGTTCTTTTCTAGGCACTACTTTTGCTTTTAAAGGCTCTGTTTCTTCAGATTTTTTAACACTTGCCTCATCTATAGTCTGAGGAGCTTCGTCTTCGGCTTGAGCTTCAGATGCTTCATTAGCATCCGGTACATATTCAGGTTGGTCGATTTGATAATTAGACTCTGATGAATCGGGCGACGGATTTAGCTCTTCTTTATCTGTTGTGTCTTCATCTTCCGGGTCTGCCTCAACTGCTTTAATTTCAGGCTCATTATCAGAATCGTGATGAATAATCTTTATCTTTTTAGGTGTCGACTTAACTACAGGTGCTTCTTCAATATCTGGCGGTGACAAAGGTTCACTAACATCACTACTACTCAATGAAGAAGCGTCCGGTTTACTTACTTGAGCCGACTTGGATTTAGTAGACTCAGGTTTATCGGGCTCCATTATCTGATCTACGCGACGTTCAATATCGTCGTATTCCGAACCGACTAAATCTGGTTTTCGTTCATCATCTGCCATTTTTGCCTACCCTTTTGTACAGTGTATCATGCCCTTTTTACTTATTATTTAAGCACTACCTTCTAGGTTTTTTTCGTTTGGTTTTTTTCGTCTTCTTCTTGGGTGAGTTAGTTTTAGGATTGATAGATTCTGTTGGTGCGGTTTCGACTATTTCAGATTGCTTGTTAATAACACTTCCGCGAATTGGGCTAGTATCTCCGCTAATCTGGGTTTTTCCAGAACTTAAATAATTATTTAGTAACCGCCAGACAATTAGTCCTGAGACTATGATCGCTACAAATATAACTATAGCAGGTGAGTAATTAGATTTAGGAACTAATGCAGTACTATTAACAGAGGTACAGTTATTTGTACACTGAATGACTTTCAAGCTGGTGGTGTTTAGCTTCGACAGATCTAGTTGATTGCCGACAATCCCCTGCAAATTAGTATTCTGAGGCAAAATTGTCTGAGAACCAATAGCTTGCGGGTTGCCGGTAGACCCGTTATTAGTTTGAGTTTGAAGATTATCCATATTTAGTTAATAGTACTAAAAATAGCCCAATTTACGAAGACTTTTAAGACTAAACCGTTCGGATGTATTTCCATACCGCAAGCGGCGCGAATATAATAATTATGCCTATCGCCCAGGCAAGAGCATGCCAAACCGAACTAGAACCACTTATCACATTTCCTTGCGTCAAATACCTAACGGCATTAACGACTTGGGTAACCGGCTGGTTCCGGGCAAACACTTGAAGCCACTTTGGCATAGTCTGTACCGGAACGAAAACTGAGCTTGCAAAAACCAGTGGAAATACCCATAGAAATCCGGCAACTTGGACTGTTTCCGAATCTTTAAGCAGTAGTCCGATATTTCCGCTGACCCAAGATAGAGCATAGGCAAAAAACAACACAATTAGAAGCGCAAAAATGAAATTGCCAAATCCTTCATGGAATCTGAAACCAAGCAGTGAGCCTACTATTGTCATAAGTATTATTACAAATACGTTTCTAATAGTATCTGCCAGAGTTCTTCCAGCCAGTACAGCGTAGCGCGCAATCGGCAAACTTCGCAGTCGGTCGATTACTCCTTTACTTAAATCTTCAGCTAAGCCAACACCAGTTTGAATTGCACCGAACATGGCAGTTTGCGCTAAAATTCCTGGCAGTAAAAAGTTTATATATTTAGTCGAGCCAGTACCGCGCACAGCGCCGCCAAAAACGAAATTAAACAAAAGTAGAAAAATTATAGGCTGAATACTGCTAAAAACTAGTAGTTGCGGAATACGGAAATTCCTCTTTACGTTTCTCTTTACAATTTGAAGAGTATCGCTTAAACCGTTCATTTTTTGTCTCCTTCAGTCGTTTTGCCAGTAATCTCAAGAAAAACATCGTCTAAACTTGGGCGGTGCAGACTTAGTTCTTCAGCTTTAACTCCAGCATTTTTTATGGCGCCAGCCACGACCAGCAGATCATCGCTACCTTTTTTAGTTCTGAGTGTAATCCGTCTAGTCAGTTCATCGACTTTGACTTCGCCCGGAAATTGTTTCATCAACATACTGCTGGTTTTTGCTAGGTTTGATCCGGCAACTTTAAGCTCGATTATATCCTGTCCTAAATTATTCTTAAGTTGTTCTGATGTTCCTTCAGAAATCATTTTTCCATGATCTATAACATACATATAATCAGCCAGCGCGTCAGCTTCTTCCATATACTGAGTAGTTAGCAGAATCGTTACTCCCCGATTTACTAGATCACGGATTATGTCCCAAAGTTGTATTCTGGTTCGTGGATCTAACCCAGTTGTCGGCTCGTCTAAAAATAATACTCTTGGAGTAGCCACCAAACTGGCACCGAGATCAAGTCTACGTCGCATACCGCCGGAATAGGTCTTAGTTTGCCTATCAGCAGCATCTGTCAAATCTAGCCGTTCAAGCAGATCATTAGCTCTTTTTTTAGCATCTTTTTTAGGCAAATGATACAGCCTAGCTACCATCTCCAGAGTTTCGCGACCTGTAAGGAAATCATCAACTGCAGCAAACTGCCCAGCCAGCCCTAAATGCTGTCTGGCTTTTGAAGCGTTTTTTACCACGTTTATGCCGTCGACGGTAACTTCGCCTTTTGTTGGTTCTAGTAGAGTCGTCATAACGCGAATTAGTGTACTTTTACCAGCGCCGTTTGGTCCAAGCAAGCCGGTTACTTTTCCTCTAGTTGCAGTCAGGTCGACATTATCGAGCGCTTTGATTTTGCCAAAATACTTGCTTACACCTCTCGCTTCGATCGCATATTTAGTCTGATCGTCGGCCATATAACTCCTAACTTTATATAGAGTTTACGACACAATGCTTAACATGTAAACTATTTATAATTTAGGATTTAAAACGTCGGCCAGCTTCTTGGTTTGATCGAGTTTGCGGTCCGACGGCCCGACTGGACCATTTGTTATCGTATACCAGGTATTATTCTTTAATACGTTTAGTTGTCCGAAATTATTGTCCCAAAAGGCTGAGTCACCATATCCAGACACGTCTTGCGATGCAGACACTTTATTTGAAGTAAATTGAGATTTAATTATGGCTTTTCCTGATTCATTTATTGGGGATCTGACAGTTACACTAGCAGTCTGGGCAACTGTTGTGTCGCTGAATGTATAGCTACATGTGCTGGATGTAATATTATTGGCATCGACCGGCTGATTATCGTTTACTGGATCAGCGGCTGTACCGTCGCCTAGTATTTTAGTTGCCTCAGTTAATGTAAATATTTTACAAGATGGATTTTCTCGTTTTGGCTGTGTAGCTGTTTTAGAGTTTAGCTTTGGCTTAGTTAATTGCTTAGATACAATCAACCCTAAGACTAGCGCCGCTAAAACAACAATTACACCGATAATAAATAGCTTAAGATTTTTTTTCATATTTCCAAAGTAAATTTTACTCTAAACGAGGCCAGTTTTAAAAATTAAAATCTTTAGACTGATAAATTTATACTTTTAGTTCTTTTTTAATATCGCTTAGTTCATCTTTTGTAATTTCACCCTTAGCGTAACGCTCTTTTGCTATATCCAAAGGATCGCGGCTTACGTGTGTTAAATTCTGATGGCGAACGACTAACTTATAAATTACATACAATATGCCGATAAATATGACTAAAACGATCAAGTGAAACAACATATTTGGCATTAAATAATCGGTGCTTCTTTCCGGCATCTGTGTTAACTGACGATCGTATCTGAATTGGGCTAGATTATTAAACATATAATTAAACTTCTCCTAATAATTAGAATATCTGACTATACTGAGATCTTGCTGATTAGCTGATACCTTTTTACTAGGGCGACAATCGGTTAATGTCTCTTGGAAATAAAATTGCTTCTTTTATGTTCGACAAGCCGATAACTTTTTCAGTTAACCGGTCGATACCAAAACCGCAACCGCCATGTGGTGGAAGACCGAATTTGATGGCTGACACGTAGGCAGAAAATCCCTGATCAGTTGGGTCAACACCGGATTTTTCCATCTGCATAATTAATTTTTCGTATCTGTGTTCGCGCTGCGGCACGGTTGCAATTTCGACACCTCGGAATAATAGATCGGACGAACGAGCAGTACCGTCGTCATTTGCCATATGATAAAATTTCATTTTTTCTGCCGGTAAGTTAGTCGCAAATACCGCTTCCGATTGATCGTGTTTCTTAGCATATTCACAGATCCATTTTTCTTCGTCAGGGATAAGGTCTAACTCTTTAGTGGTATCTTTCCCGGTGTCTTTTGAGTACATTTCATGAATCTGAGACATTCTATAGCGAGGGAACTTGTCTTTTAAAATTAACTCCGGCGCATTTAAACTTTTTAGTTCACCAGATAGATCGTTGTACGCCCTAGTAAGAGTATTAAAAACAAGGTCCTGAACCATGTCTAAAACATCGTCGTAACTATTTATGAAACCCATTTCAATATCTAGCATAGTCACTTCCGAAACGTGCCGAGTTGTAGCCGATAATTCAGCCCGATAAGCTGGTGCAATTTCAAATACTCTTTCAAAAACCCCGACCATAATCTGTTTATAAAGTTGAGGGCTCTGAGCAAGCGTAGCTTCCTGTCCAAAATAATCTAGTTTAAATACTTCCGCGCCGCCTTCGGCAGCACCGGCGACCAATTTTGGCGTGTTAATCTCTACAAAATCATTTTTATATAAAAACTCACGAATAAAGCGGGTAAGCTCACTTCTTATTTTAAATATTTTGGTTTCTTGCAGATTCCTAAGTCCGATCGGCCGGTAATCAAAAAGGGTGTCAAGATTATCACTTTTATGACTAAGTGGTTTATCAATTTCTATCGGTGGCTGGTCTTCAACTGGAACTATAACTTCCACTTTTACTTCGTGAAGTTCGGCTCCGCCTGGAGCCCGAGTTTCTTCTTTAACTA
Source organism: Saccharimonadales bacterium (SeqCode) (assembly GCA_038216175.1). Classification (GTDB taxonomy): domain Bacteria; phylum Patescibacteriota; class Saccharimonadia; order Saccharimonadales; family OMJO01; genus JBBQQG01. The sequence goes on along the minus strand of JBBQQG010000009.1, from coordinate 6,991 downwards.
GACCTTCTACATTAAGCACAGTTCCGATTTGCAGCCCTCTTAACTTTTCAACTTCGGCTTTGTCTTGTATAACAGCTTGAACTAGTCCACTACGGTCGCGGATATTAATGAAAGTCAGTCCGCCGAGCAGACGCTTTTTATGCAACCATCCCGACACTTTAACTCGATTGCCCGACTGACTGGCAAGATCTTTTGATAAAACTCGATTCATGAAGACTATTCTATCACCTCTGAAGTTTCAGAGGTAGTCGGTTTTGCTTCAATATGTTCTTTGTGCTCGATTAGTGCTGCCCTGGCAGCTACAGCCCTAAGGTCGCCGTACTCATCAAATTCATCTAGTATCGGCTTGCCAATAATCTGCTCGATAACATCTTCCATAGTGATTATGCCAACATACTCTTCAAAACTGTTAACAACTACCAGCATATGTTGACGGGTTTTTAATATTGCCTGTAGAGCATCAAACAGACTTTGTTCTTCATGTACAAAACTGACATTTTTTTTCATTACACTGCGGGCCGTACCGGTTGATTTGTTTCTAACAAGATCATGCTGATAAAGCGTTCCAATAATATTATCTTGCTTGCCTTCATACACTGGGAAGCGAGAATGACCACTGTCATGCAGTTCTGTCATTAAAACTGGTCCGATAGCTTCGTCTGCCTTAACTGATTTTACAATTCTTTTTGGTGTTAGAAAATCTCTGACCAACTTGTCTCCAAATGTCAGGGCACTTCTGGCTACCTCCAAGGCATTTTTATCGATCCGGTTATCGATCTGTATCGCCTGTTGGTCTATTAATCTAATCAAGTCTTCTTTGTCATATAGGCCGGTATGAATTCTTATTGGGCGATGTCGGCGAATAAAACGATATACTAGGTCAATTAGTGGGTGCAGATAGCTAAGCAGAAAAGCTAGTGGCGGCGCTAGCCAACCGGCAAGTCGGGCGCTGAATTTTGAAACTTTGGTAGATGGTATCCAAACATAAGCTATCCAAAGTAGTGTTACGATTGCACTAAGAGCAAACCAAGTCGGCGCAGTCCGTGCAATGTTTAAAAAAAATAATGTACTAAAAGCAATTAGAAAAATCCAAAGAACTGTTCTTAGACTATGGCCATAACTGGCTGCTTTAAACAGCAGTTTGGCCATTTTATCGCCTGAGCGAGCTCGTCGTTTAACTTCTTTGATTGGTAGCGCTGAGTAAGTTTTTTGCAAACTAACACTAATTAAGACTAATAATGCGAGAATACTATCCGCTAGCAGGTTCATATATGTAATAGTACGATACCCCTGACATTCATACCAGCATGGTACTATATGAAGACAAATGAAGGAGATTTTTAATTATTATGAGTAATCGTTTTGTCTTTATTATGGCCGCTTGTATTGTGATTTTTGGCGGAATCTTCTGGTTTAACAAACATAAGACTGCTACAAAAAACAGCGGATCTAGTGCAATTGGCCAAACCAGTAATCACTTGTACGGAGATGGTAAAAAAAATGTAACGCTTATCGAATACGGCGATCTACAGTGCCCGGCTTGCGGCGCCTACTTCCCTATAGTCAAGCAGTTAAAAGAAACTTACAAATCTGACATAACTTTCCAATATCGTAATTTTCCTTTAGTCCAAATACACCAAAATGCTATGGCCGCACACCGTGCTGTCGAAGCAGCCTCTAACCAAAACAAGTTCTGGGAAATGCACGATCTGTTATATACCAACCAAAAGGAATGGGTTAATTTATCCGATCCGACACCGGCATTTGAAAGTTATGCTTCGTCGTTGGGTTTAGATATTGCGAAATTTAAAACAGATGTCGTTAGCGATCAGGTCAACTCAACTATAAATGCCGATATCGCAGCCGGACAGGCTCTGGGTGCAAACTCAACACCGACGTTTATATTACAAGGTAAAAAAATTGATGAGAACCCAAGGGATTACGATTCATTTAGTAAACTTATAAGCGATGCGATTACCGCAGCTGCACATAAATAAAAATACTATAAAAAACTAAAAAGGCCGGTAATAAAACCGGTCTTTTTTAATACTACTTATTTTTAGTAGTTAATGAACTGCTGCCATTTTGGCCGCTTAACTTGTACTTCCACGTTAACACCCCTTTTATGAATTATTTTTATTTTGACTGGCATGCGCCATTACCTCCGCCCATTGCACATCAACAGCACATAAATGCCGCTAAACCTTTTTTGTTATATAAAGTTTTTATATTCCCGTGACGTTTTTTAACGTCTTTTTAGGAGTAACCCCATTTTGCCATAAGCTTGATAATTGTGTCAATGGTAATTTTTATACATTAGTGTTTTAGGTATATAATAAATTAACAAGAAGCTGGTACTAGATGAAAAAACGAAAAAGTACAATCCAACAGATTAGCGAAGCACCAGCTCAAGCGCTAGATATCGCTGTCGAAGCTACAAATAATCTAACAAACAAAATTCCGGCAGCCAACTTAGTTCAGAGATCAAAAGATTATTGGAATTTGCTCGGACCTGGTCTTACTACCGGTGCATCCGATGACGATCCGTCCGGAATTACTACATATTCGCAGACAGGTGCTAAATATGGATTTCAATTCTTATGGCTGTCAATTGTAACTTTTCCGTTAATGGCAGTAGTCCAGGAAATGTGTGCACGAATCGGACTTGTCACCGGCCGCGGACTGGCTGGAAATATTCGTATACATTTTTCTAGGAAAATAATTTTTATATGTACGGTTATGCTTTTCGCGGCTAACGCTTTTAACATTGGCGCCGATCTCGGTGCTATGGCAAAAGCTACCCAACTATTAAAACCTCAGTTAAATTTTACTTTTTTAGTAATTTTGTTTACCGTTGCCAGTCTAGGTCTTCAAATATTTACACCATACGTTAAATATGCCCGCTACTTAAAATGGCTGGCTCTAGTGTTATTCGCCTATGTATTTTCGGCAATACTGGCACATTTAAATTGGAGCGATGTTCTACGCCACAGCTTTATCCCGCATATGGGATTTAGCAAAGACGAAGTATTGTTAGTTTGTGCAATATTAGGTACGACAATTTCACCTTATTTATTTTTTTGGCAGACGTCGCAGGAAGTTGAGGAACAAATCCTGCTTGGTAACACTAACTTAGCTATGCGTAAAGGTACCACCAGGTTAGATGTAAGCAATATGAGAGTCGATGTCTGGTCTGGAATGCTTCTTTCAAATGTAGTCATGTTCTTTATAATCGCAGCCTGCGGTGCAATTTTATTTAAACATGGCATAACTAATATAACTTCAGCTTCTCAAGCCGCAGAAGGACTTCGGCCGTTCGCCGGAAGAGCTACATATGCCTTATTTGCATTAGGCGTAATCGGTACCGGACTTCTGGCCATACCGGTTCTGGCCGGATCAAGCTCGTATGCAATCGCCGAAAGTCTTAAGTGGAAGGAAGGCTTAAACCGAAAGCTTGCTCAGGCGCATGCTTTTTACGGGATAATTATTATTTCTGTAATCGCTGGTCTTGGAATTAATTTTATTGGATTGGACCCGATTAAGGCTTTGATCTACTCAGCTGTCGGAAACGCGCTTGTTGCACCTATCATTCTGTTTTTAATAGTTCGTATCAGCAGCAATAAGAAAATAATGGGCGAGTGGGTAAATAAGCCTCTGACTACAGCTCTCGGCTGGATAGTTGTCATTATCATGTCGCTAGCCAGCATAGGTGGCATAATTTCGATATTCTCGTAACAGAACCTTATTTGCTTGTGCTTAACCAGCTACAGTACAATACAGCTTAAGTTATGCATTTAAGTATTTTTGCCGAGCTAAGTTTAATAATTGCGGTTGGTGCTGGTATTGCGATAGTAATGCGCCTTATTAGACAGCCGCTTATTATCGGGCACATACTAACAGGCATACTTGTCGGCCCACTGGTTCTCCATCTCGTTACTTCGGCCGAAACTATCGAAGTTTTCTCTAGTATTGGTATCGCATTACTACTATTTATTATTGGTCTCGGTCTGAACCCAAAAGTTATAAAGGAAGTTGGAAAAGTCGCTTCATTCGCCGGAATAATCCAGGTAGGTCTGACTGCACTATTTGCTTGGAGCGCCGGAGATATCCTAGGACTTACAACGACGGAGTCGATATTTTTAGGAGTTGCTCTATCTTTTAGCAGCACAATAATAATTTTGAAACTGCTTAGTGACAAAAAAGAACAGACTAGATTGTATGGCAAAGTTGCTACCGGTATGCTACTTGTCCAAGATATACTGGCAACAATTGCACTTTTATTCGTAACTTCCCAAAGCGGCGGCGGATTTTCGCTGTCTTCGCTTGGTTTTTTAGCAGCAAAGGGTCTAGGTTTGGCTATACCAATGCTACTTATAGGAAATGTCGTGCTGCCGAAAATGCACAAGTTTATAGCTGGCAGTCAAGAATTGCTTTTTTTATTCGCTATTGGCTGGGGTTTTGGCTGCGCCGCTTTGTTTGAAGCGGCTGGATTCAGCCTTGAGATTGGTGCGTTACTTGCCGGTATAGCACTGGCATCACTGCCGTATACCCATGAGATAAGTGCTAGATTACGTCCACTAAGAGACTTTTTTATAGTAGTATTTTTTATTTCATTAGGCACTCGTATTACTTTCGCTAATATTAGTCTGCTTATTCCAGCTGTAATCATATCAACCGTAATAGTAATAATCGTAAAGCCGCTTTTGATTATGGTTCTAATGGGGATTATGGGCTATACCAAACGAACCAGCTTTAAAGCAGCAGTAGCCATGGCCCAGGTCAGCGAATTCTCACTAGTCTTGGTAATTTTAGGTAATAAACAGCATTTAATCGGTGATAATCTGGTCGCTATAATTACAATAGTCGCCCTGATTTCAATAGCTGTTTCAAGTTATTTGATCATATATTCCGATAAGCTCTATTCGGTTTTAGAACATCGGCTAGCAATGTTTGAACGACGCAAACAACAGGCTGAACATGAGCACCGAAGCAGCTATGAACTAGTCTTATTCGGTTATCAGAAAGGCGGACACGAATTTATAAAAGTATATGAGAGCCTTGGAAAAAGATTTGTAGTTATCGATTATAATCCGGAAGTTATTGATACTTTGGAGCGAAATAAATTTCCTTACTTGTACGGCGATGCAACTGATATTGAACTTTTAGAAGAAGCCGGGCTCGATCACATTAAGCTAGCTATATCAGTAATAAGCGACCATCAGACAAACGTCTTTTTAGTTAAAAGACTGTCAGACACCAACCCCAGCGCAGTTGTCATTCCTTATGCTGAATCGATAGAAAACGCCGCCGAACTTTATGAGCTTGGTGCTAGCTACGTAATCATGCCGCACTACATTGGCAGTGAAAAAATTGGATCATTTATTAAGCGAAACGGATTCAAAAAAAGTGAGTTTAAAAAATACCGAGAGAAACATTTAAATTTCTTGAAATCTCATTATTTAGCCGATAGCGAGTAGAGGCTGTTTTCTTCAATATATTTCAGAACATCGCTATTTATTCCACTGGGTATCTGTGACCGGCGAAGTGATAATCGAACGCTGCTCGATGCCAGCTCAGAGCCGCTTGCTTTGAAAACTGTATATTCAAACTTTAGCCCTCTGGTACGTTCAAGTGCCGAAATGAGTTTTTCAATCTCATCAACTGATCTTTTTCGAGTCCCTATAATAAAATGGACTGAATTAACCAGCTCTGCGACATTTGGCCAGGACGCTAAATGATCGAGCATGTCGTCCCCCATAAGCATAAAAAGCTGAGCCCCTTTAAAACGAGACCGAAGCAGCGGTAGCGTACTCCTTGGCGTGAAGCGGGCCTGTTCTAAGATAACACTCCCAAATTTCTTATTATGCTTTAGTGCCAGATTAATCATTGCAATCCTGTGTTCGAAGGCTTTTACGCCCTGTTTGCGTCTTGGTCTGGGCTCAGCTAAAAAAAATACTTTATCAAGATTACATTTTTCAATAGCTTCAATTGCAAAATTAAGATGACCGTCATGGATCGGATCAAACGTTCCGGATAATATACCTATTTTTTTCATTTTTTAGGCCACACCAATGTTACGTTTATACATAGTAAGTGTTAGGAAGTAATAAATTTCATAGTATTTACAGCTTTTCACTAATGTAATTATACCGCGGCGACAGCTAGCTGGCCGACATTAGTTATAGCAGTTGACGAGGTGCCTTCGGAATCATTATTGGAGTCTTCGATTGACTCATGTCCTCTTTTAGTTGGTCCTACTTCGACAGCTTTTTGCGATCTTTTTTTGCTACCACCGTCGCCGCTATATTTTACATTTCCATTTACGACCATTGCTTTGCAGTCCCAACAGCTAAGTACAGAGGCGCAAGGGTCATCAAAAACTTTGGCTTCGCAAAAAGGGCATTTCATCATCTTTTTTTTGCCGTCAGATGATTCATTATTGTTTGACGAGTCATTTTCGTTATTTAAATCGCTGCTTTTAAATAGAGGGCAAGCACCCGAAACAGCTAGCTTTTGTGCCGATCTGAGCGACCAATCGGCGCCGTTTTTGTCACCTCGAGCTAATCGCTGCCTGGCTTCTAAAATGTAAAAAGCAGATTTTTCCCCAAATACTGCGGCATCAAACTTTGGTCTAAGTACTGCTAGTTTTACGCATGCCCGCTCTGATAGGTAATCTAATCGCTCTATCGCTTCAAGTGGCGACTCAAAATTGTGGGCTTCTTTTATTAACTGATCGGTAATCTGATTGACAGTGTCAGAAAAATCCAGAGTCCTTTGCTCGCAAATAAGCTTATGCTCTAGATAATCCTGTTTCGACTTCGCTTCGCCGTAAAAAGTTCCGCCGCCAAGATCGTCATATAATGAAACTATATCCGACACTCCATTTTTCACGTTTTCTTTTGGAACAAGCATAAGATATTTAATCATATCTGACGTATCGTCGGATTGAGTCGTAAGACCCTGCTCACCGATTAGTTTTTTGATAGTTTCT
>JBBQQG010000008.1:0-45521 GCA_038216175.1 Saccharimonadales bacterium (SeqCode) | reverse complement strand
AGTTTGGAGCTTATCCATACGAATATCAAGAGGAACATCAAGCTTCAAAATAAACCAACGACTCGCCGATTAAAGGTGTGCTGAAGAAACTACTAAATATTACAAAATTACGTCGAATTGTTTACCATCAGCTAGCAGTTTGCGTGCTCCGCTTAGAAAATCTTTGTGGATTATCTCTACATTGCTATTGTCAAACTGTTGTCTTAGGTAATCAATTGCTTGTTGATCGCGATCGACGAGAACAGTATTTTTATACTGCAAGGTGCGTCCAAGTACTGCGCTTGCATGCCCGCCATATCCTGCCGTTAAATCGAGGTAGCTATCCCCTTTTAATGGATTTAAATATTTAAGGACTGCATTAAGCAGAACTGGAGTATGTTCACCAGTGTTAAGCCTTTGCCCAGATTCGTTATGAGGAATCGGTTTTACGTTTTTTATACGTTCGAGCGAGAGTTCATCACTGGAATTTATTTTATTTTGGTGATTTTTATTTGTGTCTTTCATGCATATTTTTGTTTTTGCAAGGTCACCTATTCAGCAGCCAACTTTTTGTTTTTTTGGAGTTTTTGTTTTTTTGTTTCAATGAGCCGTATGTTAAGAAGAATTATTAGATTTGAAAAATCTACGAACTTCTTACTTCTCATTGAAAAGTTTGAGAGACTTATGTGTGAGGTGGAGTTTTGGGAGGTGTTTTTTAGGTAATGTACTAGGGTTATTAGAGTGGTTGCCCTCAATCCACTTGTTGACTGCCGAATAGCTAACCTCGAGTCGTTACTTTGGTGTGTTTGCTATTTCGGTACTTTGTATAAATTGTTAAAGAACTTTAAACAGTCAAGCAGACATTAGACGCCAAAAGCGACCTGCTCGGACTGCTACAATGTCACGATCTATCCCGGAATAATCCAGTAAGTGCTGTTCGATAGCCAAGCGTCCCTGCTTATCATCTAACGAGCCTTCGGTTTTGCCGATTCTGAATTGAACGTTTAGGTCTGCAGTCTTTTCATCCAAGATATTTCCCTGGAGTTGCGACTCGACCTGTTCATCCCAAACAGATTTAGGATACAGATGTAAATACTTCTGAAATCCCCTAGATACAACGACTCCGCTTTTAAACTCGTCTCTAAGCTCTGCAGGAATTGTTAACCTACGCTTGTCGTCAAGCTTTCTTTCGAAGTAGTCTACTGTGGCCATTGCTACCTTTATATAAGTTACCAGTGGTTTTTATTTTTTCGGAGCAGTCTATTTTGGACTACCCACGTTTACCCACTGACATGACTATACTACCCACTATTACCCACTTGCAAGCACTTTTATACACAAACTCTTATTAGTCATATAAAGTTATCCACAATTATATAGTTTAATCGATTTATACCCAACATATGGTGGATAACTATTAATTCCAACACTATTTTTTAAATTTGTTTATTCCGACAATTCTTTGATTTTTTCAGCTAGAATAACTGAACTTGGTCTAATGCTACGTTTCATACCATTTTTTCTATCTACTGAAATTAATCCGAATTTTGGCCACCAGCCATAAGCCCATTCAAAATTATCTAGTAAACTCCAATGAAAATACCCTTTAATATCGACTCCTTCGCTTATCGCTCTTTCCATAGCTATGATTGTTTGCTCGTTCCACCACTGTCGATATTTATCCTCTGAATCTGCTACACCATTTTCAGTTATAAAAATCGGTTTCTTATAATGCGACCAAACTCGAAGTAATAACGGATATAGTCCTTCGGGCTCCATATACCAGCCTAAATCATTTATCGGAACTTTAGGATTTTCCCTTTTAAGTATGCCTGTGTAATAATCTGAAAAATAATAATTAAATCCAACAAAATCTTGATAATTTTTAATTCGGTTGATAAACCACCAGTTCCAAAAATATCGCATTATCTTAACCGAAAATTCATCAAACATATTTCTGGGATGCTTTGCCTGAATATTTGCGAGTTGACTGGCAACTCCGATATTTAATTTTGAATTTCTTTGTTTCAATATCTTATATGCAGATTTATGTGCTAGTGATAAGTGCCAAATTACACGGCACATACTTAATAGGTTCTTCTCTTGGGGAGGCCATTCCCCTGTCAAATAACTAAAACTACTAAAAACATTTGGTTCGTTAATTGTAATTATATAATTGAGTTCACTGGCATATTCTTCAGCTATTTTACTAACGAACCTTGTAAAATATCTATTATTACTCTTTTTTTTAAACCCACCTTTTTCATCAAACCATACAGGAACAGTCCAATGCCATATATTTAAAAATGGTTCCAATCCCCTTTTTTTCAGTTCTTTAATATACTTTCGATAATGAAGTATAGCTTCTTCGTCCCAATTGCCTTCAGAAGGTTCGATTCGAGACCATTCGATGCCAAATCTAAAAGCATTCAAATTAAGTTTTTTAGCTAAGTCAAAATCCTCTTCATACCTGTCATAGTGAGATATTCCTTTACCTGAAACATAGTTTTCAGGATCCAACGCTTCGATCTTAATTTGATCCCAATTGTCCAACCATCCTAGTCTTTTCTGAGCACTACTTGATAAGTTTTTAGCGTTAGCTAATTCCCATACTGTCCATTGATTTAATGTACCACCTTCTACTTGATGTGAAGCCGTAGAAGCACCCCAAAAAAATCCCTTTGGAAATAATCGTTTTGCCATTAACAGATATTATAGACTAAAAGTTTTAACTTTATTAATTGTACTTAATCTTCCCAATGCAGATTCAATTTTTGTATTTTCGGAACTATTATTAAGTTCTGTTCCCGGTTTAAAGAATATCACCGCGATAAGAGCGTCATTTAAAATATACCCTTCAGGCACCAACCAGAGATATGATGATTCATGTGTAAAGTGCTGATCTGTACCATCAATATCGACTGACCCGTCGTCTAATATTTTTGTACGTTTATCTTTCTCGGCCTTAACCATCTTGGATCTGTTAAAGACCGCAATAGCTGGAATAATTCCTCCGTGATTTTTGGCAAAGTCTAGAGGATTCTCTCCGGGACTAGTGTCATTTTCTATAATCTCATCAATACTTGCAGCGAAAGTACCAACTCGGTCACCGCAACCCTTTTTATTGATTAAGCTTGTACCAGAAAGACCGGTTAGCAACATATCATTAGGATTGAAATCTAAGAATCGTTTATCGAAATTGCCTACAATATCTTGGAGTAATATTTGGGAATCTAAATATTCCAAATCTTCAATTGCAAATACTGCCTTGGGTAATTGTTCCCATACAAATTGTTTTTCTTGTGTTTGTTCGATTGATAACTGATTATCGATCATAAATCCTATTATACCATATCTTTTGATTTATAGCTACATACTTATTTTTTATTACCATCTGTTATCTGTATTTTTTCGGCTCTTTTTATTATTGATCCCGGGTGCCTCCCTAGCAATTTGCTTATAAGTGTTATTATCGAACCGTTGCTCATTTCTTTTTTTAAAGTAAAATCTTCGTGTTTCTGCCATGGACGGTAGGCGTTCGGATAATCTTTCCTCATAACTTCTAATTTTTCAGACCATGTATTTGGAGCAGATTTTCTATTGGTTTTCATTATATTTTTATTTAATTTCTCTTTTATCTGCCACTCTTTTATATAGTCATCATGTTTTAATAATGCATCGCTACTACGATTTCTGAGATCGGCATCAATAGTTTTTGCCGAACTGCTTACTTTTAATGCCATACTATTTAATCCACCTAAAAATAAATTTTCCATCGACCGTACACGCGATAAGGCAACGTAGCCCATACCTTCTACGAAAGCGTTAGATAAATCAATCTGCGCTGCATCAAGTGTCATGCCTTGGCTTTTATGGACGGTTATCGCCCACGCTAATCTAAGCGGAACCTGCGTTACCGACGCTCTTTTTTTATCGCCGTCGATAAGCTCCCAAGTATCAGGTAAAATAGTAATAGATTTTCCATTATTTAATTGAACTATAGGATATCCCGATGATCTATCGAAAGCTATAATTTTGCCCAAGCTACCATTTACATACTTTTTATCTTTACTGTTCTTAATACACATTACTAACGCGTCTTTTTTTAAATATAATACTTCAGGAGACAAGCAGAATTTCTTTAACTGATCTATATATTTTTTACTGCCGCTTTCAACCATTATAAATTTTTTTAATTTTCCAGTAAGCTGGTTTAAATTTTTTTCGTTAATCGTATCGACATCAATATTAGTAGTATAGATTTTAGTATGGACTTCCCCAATGGTAGGTTGATAATTTTTACGATCATAAAGCGCATCTAATAATTTTCTTTTTAAGATTCCCTGACGTATACCGTCAAGTATGTCCAAATAAATATCGTCTTCAGCCTGCCGAAACTGCTTTTCTAAATAACAAACATCAAATGATCCCTGCTGCCAACTGTTTGAATTTGTAATAAATGTTCCTTGTCTCGAGTCATATCTATTGACTGGAGGTAATTGATAAAAATCACCGCATAAGATAACTTGCAGCCCTCCAAATTGTTCATCGTTTTGCCTTATATAACTTGTTACTTTGTTAACGAGATCCAGACGATAGTCGTGAAGCATGCTAATTTCATCTATCACTAAAATATCAGTTTTATTAATAATATCTTTTCTTTGCTTGCTAAATTTTTTTAACGCTTTATTTGTAATTTCATCGCTAATACCTATGCCCGCCCATGAGTGTAAAGTAGTACCGTTAAGATGTGTTGCAGCTAACCCAGTAGTTGCTGTGACTGCTACATTTTTTCCGTTTATTTTTGCTCGTCGGATAAACCGATTTAACAGAAATGTCTTACCGGTTCCCGCAGCTCCTGTTAAAAGCACCGATTGTCCAGATTCCATGATTGCCAATGCTTGATTCTGTGTCATTTTGCTGATAGACCACTTTAATAAATAATTTTAATTAAACTTTCGCAACATTAGCGCTTCACAGATCTGTAGGATAACTGTCTTCGCAGCATATCTATCCTAACTATCTTTTCTTCATACTTTTTTAGTAAACTAGAATATTGCCAATTAGGAGTCATGATACTGCCAAGTTTGCCAATTTCTTCTAGATATTCAGCTAAGCAATAAAAATCTCCATCGCCTGAAACTATAATAGCTTTTTCATAATTATTGACTTCCTTCATTGCCCAAAGTACAAGTTCCGCATCGATGTTACCTTTAATTGGTTTCTTTTCTTCTGGCTTATCAGTGTCTTTTGAATTTACATCTGTTTTAATTTCAGGATGTATCTTACTCATATCTGATGTAGGTTTTAACACTACTAAATATCCAAGTTCATGCATATGAACATACATATCTTCAAATTCCGGTAGATGACCGATAAACATATATGCTTTTGATACATTATATTGATTGGCTAAATGTTGCCTAAATTTACGCCAATCTAATTTCCAACCCATTTTCTGGACACCTAAGTTTAAATTCTGGCTATCAATAAAAGCAAATACGTTTGGTTTATTTTGACTTTGTGGCATTTCGCATTCTTTCTTTAACTATTCTTTTCTTATATTCACTCAAGTTCATATAGCTTTGCGTATCCTCAACTTTATCTACAAACAGTATACCCTCTAAATGATCAATTTCGTGCTGCATTAGATGTGAGATAAGTGTGTCGTGAGTCTCTTCATGGAAGTCTGCATTTTCATCAAAATACTGGACTATTATTTTTGGGAAACGTTGGACTTGTGCAAAAATCGGAGAATGGATAGAACCCATACTAATACAACCTTCCCACATTGGTTTTGTCTTCCCAATATACTTGATTATTTTTGGATTAATTATTACCTTTTCAAACATTATATTGTCCGGTCTTGAAGGCGTAGGTTTTGTACTTAGTACACTGAGGGCAACAGAATGTCCGACTTGAGGTGCGGCTAAACCAACGCCATACTTATTTGAGTTTAACGCATATTTCATTTCTACTATTAGCTTTTGTATAGCTCTAGACTTTATTTCTTTTGCTGAAAGTTGTCGGGCTATTTTTCGTAAAATTGGATTACCAAATTGTATTCGTTCTAATTTTTTCATATTCTACTTCTTATATAATTTATATTATAAATAAACTTCCGAATACATTTTTATAATATATCACCTAAATTTAGTTATTATTTCTAATTCTAGAATCCAAATTGTTAATTAGTTTTAGAAAATCAGCTCGGGTTTTCTGGGCGTAAGGATTGCCATTTTGAATTGTATTAAATAGCTCAGTACTATGATGATTATCTAATTCGGACAGGCTTAACATTCTGTTATATGATGGTGTACTCAAATTATATGATTTTATTCCAAACTCGTTTAAGCTTTTTGAAATAAAAAAAGTAAGCGCATGTATTTTTGCCATTTCTTTATCGTGTTCTTCGGCACTTATATTTACAACTTTGAGCCCAATACTTTTGCTATATTTTTCTATAATTTTTGCATGTTTCGAATTTGATACTTCGCTACATATAACTAATACTTTCCCGTCGAGAGAATCACTTGCTGTTTCCGGCCCGAATAAGGGATGCGTCGCTACTAAAGGTTGATTAGGTAATATATTTTTAATAATATTTACAGGTTTTACCTTTACAGAACATATGTCGACAATTACTGTGCTCTTGTTTATTAACGACTTCAACTTTATAAGATTTTCTTCATATGCACTGAGTGGAATTGATAAAATTAGATAATCGCAATTTGCTACTTCATCAAACGTACAAAAATTTTGGGTACCAACTTTCATTCTTCTGCTGAAGACTGAAACTTTTAACGTATTAGATAATTTATCAACTAAAAAACTTCCAAAACTACCGTATCCTATAATACCTACCGAAATCATTATTAATAGTCTAACATCAAAAACACCATGTCTTGGTTAATCAAACCTTTTAAAAAGATAACGAGCTTATTAATTTATCTATTTTAATGCGTGATTGCTGGGTAGTGTCTCGATTTCTAACAGTAACGGTGTCGTCTTCTAGCGTATCAAAATCTATAACTATACAATAAGGAGTACCAATTTCATCTTGACGTCTATATCTCTTACCAATGTTTCCGTTATCATCCCACATTACAGTTCCAATATCTTTTTTAAGGATCTGAAGTACATCACGAGCTTTTGACACTAGTTCAGGCTTATTCTTAAGCAGCGGACTGACTGATGCTTTAACTGGTGCTAAGTTTGCAGGTAATTTAAGATATACTCTCTTCTCGCCATTTTGTGTATCCTCAGAATACGCAAATGTAAGTACAGCCATCAGCAGACGGCCAACTCCGACTGACGATTCAATTACATATGGAGTAAACCTTTTCGAAGATTCGTCATCAAAGTATTGAAGATCTTTACCGCTAGCTTTTATATGATTATTCAAGTCAAAATCAGTCCGGTTATGCGTACCCCAAAGTTCTTTAAACCCCTGTGGGAAATCAAAGTAAATATCATGGGCTGCCTTAGCATAGTGAGCTCTTTCATCTTTGCCGTGCTCATGCCATTTTAAATGCTGCTCATCAAAACCTAATTTGTTAATTAGAAAATCCCATGCGAATTTTCTCCACTTTTCATATTCTTTTTCTTGATCATCAGGATTTATAAAGTACTGCATCTCCATCTGCTCTAATTCACGAACTCGGAAAATAAAATCGCGAGGTGATATTTCATTCCTAAAAGCTTTACCTATTTGCGCAATTCCAAATGGCAGTTTAGCACGCATAGTTTCCCTTACATTTTCATAATTAGTAAACATTGGTCCTGCAGTTTCAGGTCTTAAATAAGCTACAGAAGACTCATCTTCGACAGGACCTATCCATGTTTTCATCATCATATTGTAAAATCGTGGTTCTGTGAGAGTCTTTTTACCGCAATTTGGGCAAGCCGTGTCTTTTAATAGATTAGTCAATTCATTTAAGTCACTCGAATCTTTTCCAGCGAGATGATCAGCTCTATGCCGAGCGCCGCAGTTTTTGCAATCAACTAAAGGATCAGTAAATCCTGCCACGTGACCGCTTGCATCCCATAGTTTTGGATTTTGAATAATGGCAGAATCTAATCCAAAAATATTATCATGGTGGTGAACCATGGCCGTCCACCATTCTCGCTTGATATTATTTACAAGCTCGACACCAAGTGGTCCATAATCATAAAATCCTGCTAGTCCACCATAAATTTCACTAGACTGAAAAACGAAACCACGTCGTTTTGCTAGGCTTACAATGTCTTCTAGTTTAACTTTACTCATCTCGCACATTATAACTTAAATTAAGTATTATTGGCGTTTAATTGCTTGCAGTTTCAAGCTGATGTCTCTTCTTGCTTTCAACAAGCAGTCTTCTAATTGCTTTCTTTTCTATTTCCTTAATCGATTCTACTCGAAGATTGAATTTATTTGCTAATACTTCATGGCTTTTGGCTCCATCGCCGTTTAAATCATAAATTGAAATAATAATTGATTTGTCGCGCGCAGATAAATTTACTTTTTCGATCAATCTTATTACTTCACTCTTTACTTGGCGTAAATTTAATGACTCGACAGCTAAGTCTTCCGGAGATGCATTTTGATCATCTGCCGCCAGGTCCGATAAAGTTGAACTGCCATCTTTTCCAAAAGGCTGATCCAATGATAATGTATCCTGAATGTCGAATAGCGCTTGTTTAACTATTTCAACTGTTGTTTCAGCTTTAAATGCTATTTCTTCATGAGTTGGAAATCGTCCCAATTGCGCATACATATCATTTGATAATTTTAAAATATTACTAGAAAAAACAAACTGCCCTTCTGGAATTCTTATATTTCGAGAATTGTTCGCCACTCCTTTGTTTATACTTTTTCTAATCCACCAAGTAGCGTATGTACTAAATTTAAAGTTCTTATGATAATCAAATTTTTCTACAGCTCTAATCAAACCAATATTACCCTCTTGAATTAGATCTAATAATTCAAGTCCTCTGCCCTGATTTCTCTTAGCAATATTATGTACAAGCCGAGTGTTGGACACGATAAATCTAGTTTTAGCTCTCTCGCCGTCTTTAATTTTTTCAGACAACTCGGTTTTTTGAGAATCTTCTAATGAAAATATATTTTGTCCAATTATGCTTGATAATCCAGATAAAACTAAGTGAGCATCAAGAAGTGTACGCGCCTCTTCAGCCAACTCCATTTTTTGGCCTAATTCAATTTCGTCGTCTTTAGTTAAAAGATCGGTCTGTTCTCTTATTTGCGATAAATATATATTGATATTTTCGAGATCGGACGTTGACGGACCTTTCTCCGATTGCCTAGGATTTATTGTTTGCTCCGTGACTCTCGAAAAATCTTCGATAAAATTACTCCATAATTCAGTTATACTATCAGATAATATTGCTCCGTGGTTTATTAATTAATCACACTAAGTACAGCTAGTCAAATGGCTAGACATGAAGTACTTGTCTTTGAAGCATTTTTGCGATAGTAAGTGAACTATTGAAATCTATGCTATTACCTTTAAGATTAGCAAGTACATCGGGACTCGAAGTAACCATCGCATATCGCAGAAGTTTTATATCATTTGAGCTTACTTCACCATTCGGACTATTAACTAATCCCATTCTTTCAAAATCAAACTTATAGTTTCTATTTTCTGCTAGCTTTGCTCCGGTCTCATCTAATTCTAAATTTGGTTTATGTCCAGAAATACTCAGTAGTTGCATCGTAAACCAAAACTCAACGATTTCTTTCGAAATTAAATCGTTATCTAGACCATCGAGTGTTTTTACTAATAAATTGTAATAATCGGTATCTACTGCATCTTCGGTCAGCTTATTTATGTTTTTTATCAGTTCATAAGCTAATAATGTTCTATTTAGATCTTTAACTATGTGGCTAAAATAATTTAATAATCGACTGGAAATTAAAGTTGAAATATCACCTCGACCAGGAATATACGAAATCTGACTTACGCTAAAAAGTTCTATCCCTCCGGCAAGTTTAGATTTAACTTTCCGGACTCCGCGTGCCATTACTTTCACTTTTCCATTATCAGGAGTTAAAAACGTTATTATTCTGTCGGCCTCTTGGTAATCAATACGGTTAAGGACTATCCCTAACGAGTTAATTTGCTTCATTCAGACTTTATAATTTAATTCTTTGACCGAAACTAAACTTAATATCATATTATTTAACTGACTTAAGCTAGTTTGCGGCTTATAAAGATACCCACTAACACTTAATTGGGATAATGAATCTTGAAGTTTATGAATTTTTTGTACCGGTATAAACGAATGTAAAAGCACCGGTATCTTTTGCCATTCTTTATAAGATCGCATCTCATATAAAAATTCTACACCGCTATGTTTAATAAGCTGCATTTCTAAAATCACTAGGTCAGGAGTTTGTTGGTCCATCGAATATATAGCTGATTGGGCCCCGGTAGTATGCGTTACTTTAAATCCTAGTTTTTCAATCGATTGAAAATAGGTCTTGGCCAATATTTGATCCGGTTCTATTAGTAATATATTATGAGACATTCAATTTTAATTGGTGGCTAGGAATTAATGTTGAAGCGAGCCCTGTTAAATTATTGTATTTTGCAATTCTAAGTGGCGATGCCATAGTCTGCATTAGAGAATCAGCAATAAATATGCCGGCTCCAGTAGCGGCACTTACTGTCGTAAATGGTTGCCTGGAACTGCCGTATAGCGCACGAGCCCGGCGAAAAATATCACTAGTTAAACCTTGTTGTGTACCGAATATTCCTGCAACCAAACCAGCTGAGCTTTTATGAGCATTTAAAACGACTCTAGGTCTAGTTTCACATACCGTCTGTGCCTCGATTATAGAATAACCTAGCACAATATAGGCTGCCTCTAAATTACGTCTGTTTGCCATAACTGGACTATATTTTCCATTTATTTGAACTTCCAAGTCACATCCATATTGCTCGGACAATTTAGTCAGTTGGTGGGCTGAATCTTGAAGTACAGACGCTACTGATACCGGTTCTAATTCTAGAGCAATCTGATCGGGCATAATACTTAGCATATAACTATCAATAAGTCTTAGCGCTACATCTGCGGTATAAGCAATATCGTCATTATTCTGCAGTTCGGCGCGACGTGCAATTTGCAATACGGGTAACTTTAACTGCTCAGCAAGTGCTAACAATAATCGATCGTGCGGACTAGAACCTATAACTTCCACTGGCTAGTAAGACCCTCTCTTTTATATCGTAAGTATACTCGAACTTAACTAATTCATTCAACTGATGTACACAGATAAGTTTTCTAAGTTATGGAGAAAAAGTAAGATTAGCCATAACAATATTATCGAAATCATTAACAAATTCTCTGGATTCAGTCCAAATTTCTAAGGTCTTATCTCTTAAAGGAAGCAAAATTTTAGTATCATATTGTCCAGTAGTAATTTCGCCTTCGACTCTAGAACCTAGAACGCCTGGTACTTTTTTAGCTCGGTACGGTGAAACTGATAGCTTCCCAATTCTCACCTTTGAGGCATATTGGTTTAGTTCAGAATCATATGGTTGATTACTGATTTGCACTCTTAGCGCAAAAGCTGTAGTTGATTGCAGTGAGGGCACAAAACCAGGATGAAAATATCCGTCAACTGGCAACGATCCACCCCCAAGCTCACTAACATAAGCACTCCAAGTCTTTGGATATGAAACCGAGACACCGCCATACGTCTCCGGACCTTTATATGTCTTAAGCGGATTTTTCTCTTTTTCAATAAATTCTTTGTCTTTTTCACTAATAGTAGTCTGCTTGGTTTGTTCGGACGCAACAGAAATTTTCTTATCTACGTTATTTTTGTAATCCAGCATATTTGAATAAGCCCAGTACCCGAATCCAGCTGAAATAATAAACAAAATAAAAACCAAAAATAAAGGTATTATTAGTTTGTTAAATGATTTCTTAACCTGATAATTTGACTGCCCGGGAGGTAAAGGTGGCTGAGGAAAGTTAGGTTGCATATTGCTAATGTTAACACAAGTTAAATACTTTATTTATAGCTATACAAATATAGACCTTTTCGAGTTTTTACAGGTTGTCTGCTTTCGATGTTAAATGCAAAACTAATAAGCTTTATCGGTTTTAAATCACTATTTGAGACTTTATTATTTAGTTTTTCCATATAAGGTTGCAATAGAAACACAAATATTCCATCGACAGGTGGCCATTTCTCTATCCAATAATTGCCCCAAATAATTTTGATCTGCTTTTTATATTTTCTAGATTTAATTTTCGAATATATGACCAAAACAGGATTTAGTTCATACCCAACGGCAAATAATCCTCTTTTAGCTGCTTCTATTAGTACCCTGCCATCACCGCTACCAAGCTCCAGAAGAGTTTGGCCAGACTTTAAATCAATCATATCTAGAGCTAATGGCACTTGCTGTTTTAGTGTCGGAAGGAAAGGAGCCCCAAAAAATATGACAAAAGTAAAAGTTATAAAACTTAAAATACCAATAGTCCAAAGTATGAACCAAATAATATGGAGCATAAGAATTTAACTTAATTTTTGGTTAATTTTTTCTACCTTGTTTTGTGCATTTTTAAGATAATCTTCTAATTTATTAATCAGTTCTGCGCCGCGCTCATATGCACTTGTTGCATCGTCAATATCTGTCTGAATGTTTTGTAGTTTTTCTAAAATTAAATCAAGTTCGTTACTTAATTCTAAAAAAGATTCAGACTTTTTACTCATTTTCTTATTTTACCGTATCTTTATTAATAAACACGCTAGTTTTACCGTCGCTAAGTTCTAGATCGATTTTTTTAACTTTTTTAACCTGACTAATACTTGTTAATATTTTACCTTCACTTCTAATAATTGAATAACCCCGGCTTAGTACTGTGATTGGACTAAGTGCCTTAAGAAGTTGCTCTTTTTGGTCGATATTAGTTTTGAAATTGTATAGTATTTGCCGCCAATAACCACTTAATGCATCTTTACTGGTTTGATTTTGAATTAATATTTGTTTAATTATTGTATCCATTTGATCATTCATTTTTATCGAATAATTCTTTAAATTAGTTAATATCTGTTTTTTCTCCGGTACTAAAAGCTGTGCTGCATTACTAGGGGTGCTTGCTCGTTGATCGGCAGCTAGTTCAGCTAAACTAACATCTATTTCATGACCTATCGCCACTAAAGTTGGTATCCGGCTGCCGGCTACAGCTCTAGTAACCTGTTCGCTGCTAAACACGCTTAGATCTTCGATACTGCCACCACCACGAGTAATAACCAAGACCTCAACCGGTTGTGAATGCGAATTAAAATAATTTATCGCATTTACTATTTGATTTACTGCTGGCTCTCCTTGAACTTGGACGTTAGCATGTAAAACATCTACACCGCTCCACCGCTCATTTAATATCTTTACAAAATCATGATACGCAGCCGATTCATCGGATGTTATTAAACCAATTCTTGTTGGAGGGAAAGGTATTTGCCGCTTTCGATTTAAATCGAATAAACCTTCTTTTGTTAATTGAATCCTTAACAAATCGGATGCTTTTTTTATTGAACCTTCGCCTACCGGACTCATAAATTGAACATTAATACTAAAACCATATTGCTGATGTAATTTCGGGGTTCCTCTTACTTGAATCATTAGCCCGTCTTCAAGGGGTCCAGGGAGTTGATACACAGTTCCGAAAAACTTAACACTGCTAAAATCATCTTTTAAATCAAAATAAACCCAGCGGTTTTTGCTAATTCGAAAATTAGCAAGTTCACCAACAATGATTGCACTGGTATAGGCAGTTTCTAGGGTCTGATTAAGTACTGAGACAAAATCTGAAACTGTAAAAATTATTTCTTCCATATGCGTAGTTTGTTAGTAGTTATTAATAATTGCAATCAATATTGAATAAATTAAAGCTACTCGAGTAGTTCTTTTCTATGCAAATTTTTATAATAAAGATAGTAGCCCGGCGGAAGCTGAATCAACATGTTCAGAATTCTATACATTATAGTTACAGGAATACTTAACCCAGGGCTCACACCTGCCGCAGCTAAAACACCGGTCATTAATGCCTCATATATCCCAACTCCGCCTGGCAATACTGAAACTAGTCCAGCAAAGTTAGCAACTGCATAGGCTAATATAACCGCTCCAGGATTAACAAAATGCCCAAAAGCAACGTACACTGTATAAATAGTTAGAATCTCTGTAGTATTAGCAATTAAGGCCCAAAACAACGGTCCTTTTAGTGCTTTGTAGTCGTTTCTTAAGACAATATAATTTTCATGGAGCTCAGTGAATCTGTCTCGGGCAGCTGCAATATTAATAGTCTCAGGGTTGTTTCGTCTTACTAAATTAATTAAATAGTTTACTATTCTTGTTATATAAGTGAAAAACGCATTAATTCTGGATTTACTGCCAATAACAAATGCCAGTCCAGCGGTAAAAACTAATAAAAGCGTAGCTAGCGAACCGGCAAATAATATGGTCAGGCCGCTTGCCTTGCCTCCAAGCGCCAGAAAGAATAAACCTATAACAAGAAGAATTTGAAATGATATGAAAACAGTAATAAACTTTGCAAGTTGTACCAGTGCTGATTTACTTGCGGGAATCCCAGCATCTCTCATTCTTAGACTAAAATAAGAAAACGATGACACACCGCCACTTGGAAAAACATTATTCACAAAATTTAGCTCTAATGTGACTCTTAAAAGTGATCTGTATCTGATTCTCTCACCTAAAATTCGAAAATATGTCTGATATAACTTGGCATATGAATGATAATTAATTCCCTGCCATATAAGCATAGCTGGCAGAGCAATAATATTTACTTTATGTAAATTATCGATAGTTTCAAATATTTGATGACGTACCGCAATAACTAATGCTAATAACGCTGCAAAAGTAGCAAAAGTTAAGAATATTCTCCAGCGTGATTGTTTTTTGTCTGACATTTGAGTTTATTATAACCGATATTATAGCTACAGAGTTATACTTATCTCCATGAATCAAAGTATTGCCATATTAGGAAGACAACCCAGCTTAGGTATTGCTGAATTAGAAAGCCTTTATGGTGCGGAAAATATCGAAATAGTAGGCACACATGCAGCTATAATAAATATTGATCCCTGTTTAGTTGCATTCAATCGTCTCGGTGGCATTATTAAACTGGCTAAAATACTGGCTACTATTGACTCTGCCGATTGGAATGATATAGAAAAATATTGTATTCAAGCCATACCTGAACATGCAAAAATGGTTCCTCCCGGTAAACTTAAGATAGGATTTAGTGTATATGGCCTTGATGTAACTTCGAAAACTATCAGTGCAACTGCGATAAAAATAAAAAAACTAGTGATTGAGTCAGGTAGAAGTGTACGTGTCATTCCAAATAATACAAAAGTACTTTCAAGTGCCCAAATAATACATAATAGACTAACTGGTCCTACCGGCTGGGATCTAATTTTTATAGCTAACGGTCAAAAAACAATACTAGCTCAGACTATTGTTATTCAAGATATTGCTGCTTATACTGCCAGAGATCAAGCAAGACCTAAGCGGGATGCTAGAGTAGGAATGCTACCACCAAAATTAGCTCAAATTATCATAAATCTTGCTTCAAACAAAATACCTGTAATGAATGACAAGGACAATAATATTTGTCTTGATCCTAACACCGAATCAAATAATCTAACTATTCTAGATCCTTTTTGTGGGACAGGCGTATTGCTTCAAGAAGCGTCGCTTATGGGTTACAGTGCTTATGGAACTGATGCCGATCCAAGAATGATTGATTACAGTAAAACCAACCTAAGCTGGCTTAAGCTCAAAGAAAATAACTGGAAAATAAATGTCGCGGACGCAACAAATTTTAATTGGCAGCACTTCGATATCTTAGCTACTGAAACTTATTTGGGTAGACCGTTTTCTAGCCAACCTAAAGATACAGAATTAAAAAAAGTGATCAGCGATGTTGATGCAATATTAAAAAAATTCCTGATAAATTTATCAAATCAGTCCAAATCCGGTCTTAGAATATGTTTGGCAATTCCAGCTTGGAAAATTGATAATAATTTTAAGCATCTGCCATTTCTTGACCATTTAACAGATATGGGGTATACTCGATTAAGTTTTGTTCACACATCAAATGACAAGTTAATATATTATCGACCTGAACAAATTGTTGGACGTGAACTTATAGTATTAAAGAGGAAATAATAGTATGTCGCATGTAAAAGCTGGTGGAACTTCGAAGAACAACCATGATAGCCCTGGTCAACGATTAGGTGTTAAACTATTTGGCGGAGAAAAAGTAAAAACCGGACAAGTTATAGTAAGACAGGTCGGTCAGACAAAAAGAGCCGGTAAAGGTGCATTCATTAGCAGAAATTACACCATTCACGCCGCAAAAGACGGCATAGTTACTTATAAAAGTCGACGGGTCAGACTTTTTACCGGTAGATCTGTCGCTCGTACCGAAGTTACTGTCGAATAGAAGTTTAATTTATTAAGAAATTAAGAAATTCCAAGTAGTTTTTTGATTTTCTCAACAACATCAGCTATCACAACTTGTGATTTTACCAAATATTCATCGACTCCAAGACTTTGTGCACGCTGTTTATCAGCATCCTGGCTAAGTGCAGTCAGCATTATTACTTTTACGTGTGCTGTTTCAGGCGTATTTCTAAGTATGTCTAAAACGTCGAAGCCGCTAACCTTCGGCATCATGACATCTAACAGAATCAAGTTTGGTTTATAACTCAAAGCCGCTGCTAAAGCATCTTCGCCATTAGGCACATGTTTGATGTCAAATCCTTCAGCCGTTAACCTTGTTTTATATACGGCAGCTAATGCTTCGTCATCTTCTACTAACAGTATCTTTTTACTATCACCTGAATTATTGTTAACTATCGGTGTCTCGGCTGGCATATCTGCAACTGGACCGGGAGCTGCGGGCATTGGCATAGTATGATCATCTATATGATTTTCTATTGTAGTGTTAGTTGCTACTTCTGGCATAGTTGTTGGCTGGGCATTGATATCTGTCGCTGGCTGTATCGCTATCGGATTCTGATCACTGGGAGTTATATTTATATTCGATTCCTGAGTACTTGGTTCAATCGGTGTTTGAGGTATTTGTGTGTTGTCATCCATATGCTGATGTTACCATAATTACACCTATTCGGCAAGGTGCTTATGACTTAAATCAAGTGTTTTAATTTACACTAATTTAGATAGTAGTGCTGCCATAAATCCGTCAAACATAGGGTGAGGTCGATTTGGCCGAGACTTAAATTCTGGATGAAACTGACTTGCTACCATAAACGGATGATTAATAGCCTCAATCATCTCAACAAGATTACCGTCAGGCGACGTACCAACTACTCTTATCCCCCATTTTTCATATTGATCACGATAATTATTATTACATTCGTATCGATGCCTATGTCGCTCTACAATTTGGGTTGTTCCATAAATCTTAGCTGACAGACTGTTTTTTGTTATCACGCAAGGATACTCGCCTAGTCGCATTGTGCCACCAGTATTCTCTTTGCCTTTCTGATCAATCATCGTATTAATGACTTGATCGGGACTATTTGAATCAAGTTCTGTAGTTGTGGCAGACTTAATACCACTATTCCTAGCAGCTGCAATTACTGCCATCTGAAGGCCCAAACAAAGTCCGAGATATGGAATTTTTTTATTAAGACAATACTGTGCAGCTTTTATCTTTCCTTCTAAGGCTCTAGTGCCGAAGCCACCAGGAACGACTATTCCATCACATTTCTCGAGTTCAGAATAAATCCCATTATCGTCTGATTCTAATTTTTCAGCTTCGATCCATTTAATGACTAATTTCACATTATTCTTCCAAGCTGCAGATCGAAGGGCTTCAAATACCGACATATACGTATCCTGATTATCCATATATTTTGCAACTACCCCAACAGTCACGTTCTTGCCTGATTTAGAAAGTGCTTTCTTAACTACGCTTCTCCATTCGTTTAAATCCGGCTTTGCAATCTTGAGTCCTAGTCTTAAGCATATGACGTCAGCTATACCAGTATCTTCTAACGTTAGCGGAACATCGTAAATCGTAGCTGCGTTTGGGAGTAGAGCTATAGCTTTCTGATCGACTCCAGAGAACAAGCTTAATTTACTTATAATATTTTTGGGCGATTTCTCTTCACTTCGAGCAACCAGTACATCTGGCACAAGTCCAAGGCCTCTTAAATCACGAACCGCGTTTTGGGCAGGCTTGGTTTTATATTCATGACTGGCACCTAAATAAGGTACATAAACAACATGAACATACAAACAGTTATCTCGTCCAACTTTATAACCAAGTTCTCGAATACCTTCAATAAAGCTGAGCCCTTCATAATCACCTACCGTACCGCCGATCTCAACTATATGAACATCAAAGCCATCGCTGGCAGCTATTATTTCATTGATAATACATTGAGTAACATGAGGAATAAATTGAACGGTTTTACCAAGGTATTTCCCGTGCCTCTCGTCGTTTATGACTTTACTAAGCACTCGACCACTCATAAGTGAACTAGATTGGGTTAATTCTTGATCTAAAAATCTTTCATAATGTCCAAGATCTAAATCAGTTTCTGCTCCGTCTTTTGTTACAAAACATTCGCCATGCTCGGCAGGGTTAAGCGTGCCAGCATCGACATTTAAATATGGATCGCATTTCTGAATATTTACTGATAATCCGCGAGCCTTTAAAAGATTTCCAATAGAAGCGGCAGTTATACCCTTCCCTAGTCCAGAAAGTACACCACCTGTAACAAATACATACTTAGTTGGACGTCTTGCCACTAATACACACCTCTTATATTTACTGTTTAGATACTACCCTACAGTTAATATTTGCACAAGCGTCTAAAATACCACAATTACTTCTGTAATTTGTTCCCGTTATTTGAGTTGGTTAATCGCTGAATCTAACTGCGGATCTTTATTATTTTTAATATCATCGTCGCTAATTTTAATCACCTTATCAGGATTAATACCTGCTTTGTCTATATTTTTACCGGCTGGAGTATACCACCTAGCTATCGTCACTTTTAACATTGCTCCTCCGGGAAGTTGTTCGATCTGCTGAACACTGCCTTTGCCATAGCTCTTTAAGCCTGTTAATGTTGCCGCATTATTATCCTTAAGTGCGCCCGCCGTTATTTCGCTAGCACTGGCACTACCTTCATTGATTAACACAACTGTTGGTATCCCTGAGAGTTCACCCGGTCCCTGTGACAAATAGCTCCGAACAATAATACCGCTCCTACGTTCTGACAGCACAGTTTTACCTTCTGGCAACCAAAGACCAGAAACACCTACTGCAGCATCGAGAAGTCCCCCTGGATCACCTCTAACATCTAATATAATCCCTTTTACATTTGCTGACTTAAATTTGTCAGCTGCTTGTTTAGCCAAAGTATTAGTATCTTCAGAAAATCTACTTATTTTTATATAACCTAGATTGCCATCTAAAATTTTTGAATCTACACTAGGAATTGTAATCTTCTGACGGGTAATTGTCAGATCAATGATCTGACTGGTATTTCGGACTATTTTAAGTTTTACGTCCGTACCTTCTGGACCTCTAATTTTACTGACTGCGTCAGTTATTGAAATATCATAAGCGCTCTTACCATCAATCTCTGCGATAATGTCTTTAGGCTTAAGTCCTGCTTTGTCGGCAGGAAATCCGCTTATTGGAGAAATTATTACTATATCCGTATTATTTTTACTTAGCTCTGCACCTATACCTGTAAAAGTTCCGTTAAGGTCGCTATTAAATTGTTTAGCATCAGTAGGATTAAAGTATTCGGTATAAGGATCACCGGTCGCTTTGGCAATCCCCTCATTAATGCCGTCTTGAAGTTTTGCTGGGTCTAAAGTTCCATCAAAATCAGCTTTAAGAGTATTATATACTTTATCTGCTGAAGAATAGTCTAGTTTTGATGGCAGGTTTTTCTGGGTTGATTTTCGAAAAACTGCATCGGGCCCAATATTAATACGACCGTTGCCAATTCCCCACCCTAGAAAAAAAATTCCTGAGACAACTATTACAATTGATAAGTTTTTTAATAATTGCCTTTTATATTTTGCAATAAATAATAATGGATTATTCAATATTCCTCCGGTTTGACTTTCAAAAATACTAATCCATTATCGCATATAAATACTTAAAGCTTGAACTTAAAATAATTAATAAAATTAGATTCTAATTAAAGTGGAAAAATACAAGATTGTGCGTAATCTGTAGGTCCATTTCACTATAACGTCCCTGGTCGTAGATATTATACTGGCCGACTCTTAACCAGCCGTTACCAAGATCTCCAAGTACTACTCCAACATGCCCTAATACGCCAATCGGCATATAGACTACATCTCCAACTAGCGACGATGTCGATGGGTTTTCACTCGGATAGACAACACTGCCTACAGACGGGTTTCTTAGTAAATCGCCTTCCCACTGGTTTGCATTACCAACTCCAGCGAAGAAATGCCAGGGAATACTTTTATTTAAAATTGTACCCTCGTACCATGCAGTATATGATACGCACTCTCGATTCCATAGCCCCCAATAGTCAGTGTAATTATCTTGAATATCGGCGCAGTGGAAATTGTAGTCGCCGCCACACAGCTGTTGGCCTGTAAGAGCTCGGTAGCTAATAATACCACCGCTAGTACTTGTCGATCCGGCAAACGCAGCTCGCTCTGCTGCTGCCTGTTGTGCCCGTAATTGAGTGATTTGAGCATTATTTACCTGAATCTGCTTGGTAAACTGATTCTTTTGATCTTCGGTATATGATAATAGACCGCTTTCTTTTGCCTGATCAGCATTTAGCTGGTCCTGCATAGCCTGCTCATCTTTTAACAATTGATCTACTTCGTCTTTTTGATTCTTTAACTGGATTTTTAAGGCAGTTATTTTATCCAAAGTGTCTTTTATTTTTTTCTGAACTGAAGTTCTATATTGCTGTTTATCAAAAAACTCGCTTAAATTTTTACTTGATGCCAACATTTCCAGAGTTGATATCTGGCCTTCTTCGTACATTTGTTTGATATCATCGCCGAGAAGTTTTTTCTGTTTGTCTAGTTCGATCTTTGCAGCCGTAATTTGGTTTTGCAAATCATTGCTTTTCGCCTGATTTGCGTTAATTTGAGCAGTTGTGGCAGCAATCTGGCTTTGCAGTCCGGTTATGACATCCTGATAGCTCTTAGCTTGTGCCTGAAGTTGATTTACTTGTACCTGTGTTTGAGTATTTTGCGATTTAAGCGACTGAATCTGTTGGTCGAAACTGTCTGCTTTAACATAAGGGGCTAGCAAAAAACCAGCAGACAAAACACCAGCTAAAGCTAGTGTAGAAAATGTACGCTTATAAGAAATGGTGTTGCCAATTTTTGTTTGCATTTTTTTGTTTGCAATTACCTTAATTATATTAACACACCATACAACGATTTTCAATGCTTGTGTCAAACGTAAATACCACCTTGATCGGTTTAATTATTGAATATTAAATAATATTTATTTGCTTGTCTTAAATTTGAGGTATCGCCGCGTTGCAATTAGGGATGATGCGGCTCCTATTATTATACCTATTGATAGTTGAACCGCCAATATAATCCAAAAATGTGTTGCGAAATAATTATTCGAATATTTAATATCTAGTATCCCAAGACTGCTTGCATCAAAAGCAGACGATGATACAACAAATAGCGTATTACAAAGAGTTACCGAAATAATTGCAGATATTACTCCGTATAATACAGTCTCAACTATAAACGGACCTCTTATATACCATGAGCTAGCGCCGAGCAACCTCATAATCGTCAGCTCATCTCTTCTATTAAATATTGCCATCCTAATAGTATTAAAGATTATTAGCATCGATACGAGCATAAAAATAATAACTCCGACTATACCAATTTCTCGAAACAATTTTGTAGCCTTAGATATTTTATCAATCGCGTCTTTCCGATCACCGGAATAAGATGTTTGGTCTGACTGAAAAGCTTTTACATCTGGTTTTTCTAAGAAGTTTTTTATTTGGTCGATCTTATTAGGATCTCTTGGTTTTATCAACAAGCTGGCTGGTAGCGGATTATCAGTTTGAGAAATAGCAAGCAATAGATCTAAATTACTCTGGTTTTGTTGTTTATACAATGCAAGCGCATCCTCTTTAGAAATATAATTTACTGATTTAACATTACCTAGGCCGGATACATCTGTAATAAGTTTATTTTTTTGATCTGCAGTAACGCTGTCTTTCAAATAAACTGACACATCGATTTTGTCAGTGATCTGCTGGACGGTATTGGCAAAAGTTGCATTAGCTATTACTGAAAATAGAACTATGGTAAGAGTGATGACCATAACCGCGATAGCCGCGATTGCAAGTGTTGCGTTTCTTAAAAAATTTTGTAGTCCGGCTTTTATTATTCGCCAAAAAGTAATTAGCTTACGACTCACTTCTGATCACTCCGTTGATGATACTCGGCATTTGCTCTGTCGCTAGAAACTTTTCCGTCATCTATTGTAATCACGCGCCTTTTTAAACGATTTACGATATCTTGATTGTGAGTAGTTAAAAGTACTGTCGTTCCATATCGATTAATCTTTTCAAGGATCTTTATTATATCCCAAGCATGTTTAGGATCGAGGTTTCCAGTTGGTTCGTCAGCAATAAGTATTTTCGGCTGTCGAACAATAGCTCTGGCTATTGCGACTCTTTGCCTTTCGCCACCAGAAAGCTGAAGCGGCATATTTTTTTCTTTGCCCTTTAATCCAACTATTTCAAGTACTCTAGGAACTGTATGCTGTATTTCCCTATTGCCATAACCTACAATTTCTAATGCGAATGCTACATTTTCAAAAACATTTTTATTAGGTAAGAGCTTAAAATCTTGAAATACTACGCCGATTTTTCTTCTAATTAATGGTATGTCTCGGTCTTTCAACTTATCATAATCCAGTCCACCGACAACTATCTTACCGCTCGTAGGACGCTCTTCACGAGTAAGTAGTTTTAGCAATGTCGACTTACCGGCACCGCTTTTTCCCACTATAATCACAAATTCTTTAGGTTCTACGTGTAAGCTGATACGATCGAGAGCATTACCGGTTCGAGAATATACTTTACTTACCCTGTCAAACAAAATCATTAGCTCTATTATAGCAAATTAAGTATCAGTTAGGGTGTTCTAGCGTGAACTCCTCGTAAGCCTCTATTAACGCGTCCAAATCGCCATTTAAAACACTTTCTACATCGCTACTTTCATATTTTGTACGAAGATCTTTTACCTGCTTATACGGATGAAGTACGTAACTTCTAATTTGATTACCCCAAGCAGCTTGCTCATTCGGCCCCTTTAATTGACGAAGATTATCTTGGTGTTGCTCGAGCTTTAATTGTGCTAATTTAGATCTGATAATCGTCATCGCAGTTTCTTTATTCTGAAGCTGGCTACGTTCGTTTTGTATTGCTACTACTATACCGGTTGGTAGGTGGGTTACTCTGACAGCTGAATCTGTCGTATTAACGCTTTGCCCACCATGCCCACCGCTTCTGTAAACATCTATCTTTAAGTCTTTTTCGTCAATTTCTATTTCATTAGGCTGATCTATTTTTGGCATTATTTCGACTTTTGCAAAACTTGTTTGACGGAGATTATCTGAATTATATGGACTAAGTCTGACTAATCTATGTATACCATGTTCGCCTTTTAAATGCCCATAAGCCGATTCACCTATGATTTCAAATGTTACACTTTTAATTCCAGCTTCTTCACCAATTGATTCTTGAACTAATTTGACTTTCATTTTATTTGATTCTGCATATCGGATATACATTCTTTGAAGCATCTGTGCCCAGTCTTGTGCATCAGTGCCACCCGCACCTGCGTGAATGCCAACAATAGCATCATGATCGTCAAATGGACCTACGAATTTAAGCATTTTTTTAAGCTCGCCTGTTTTAGTCGATAACTTAATGAGTTGTGTCTCTAAATCAGTTATTAGACTTTCGTCATTTAATTCAATCAGTTCATTTAACTCAGCCAAGTTCTGACTAAGCTGTTGCCATGGTGATATACGTAACTCTAAAATACTTAAGCGTTTCATTTTAGATTGAGCAGTTTGAGAATTATTCCAAAATCCATCATCCTGACTTTCTCTTGTGAGTTCTTCATATTCGCGTTTAAGTTGACTCAACATTAATTTATCAGAAACATCTTTTATTTCAGCTAATAACTGGTCATATTGCTTTGTAACTTCTTCCATTATTGATAAGTATACAGGAGTCGTGCTTCTGTATACTTATTGCCAAAGAGTATTTATGTGCTTTTGAAGATCGTTCGCAAACACTTCGCCGCAGTTACCAAGAACCCCCAACCCGAAAACTTTGTCGGTAAACATTGATCTGGCTACTTTAACTACGGAATCTTTAGTTATTGCCGAAATTCTTTCAGGAACTTTGTAATAATCGTCTATTTCCCCATCAAAAAAATATCTTGAACTATATCCGGCTGCAACACCGCTAACGGTTTGCCCGCTTCTTTGAAATCTACCTAACGAGTACTGTTTTGCGGCTGCTATATCGGATTCTAAAATATTGGCTTCAAACACTGCGTTAAGCTCGGTGCGTATAATTTCGAACAGTGCGACTGCATTTTTCGGCATTATCTGTGATCCAAACCACCAATTGCTACTGTCTTTAGCCTGTCCAATACCAGAACTCATACTGTAAACTAGACCGCGTTCTCTGGCTGTTCCAAGAATTCTCGAATATAGCGTTTCGGTTAACATCGAATTAATCAAACCTAATGCGTCATATTCAGTTTCAGCCATTTTTCTTAATAAAAAAGTATCTAAATAAAAATATAAATTTTTAACAGTCTCGTTGTTTATATATAGCGGCTTTTTTATAGATTTTGGCTTTTCGGTCGGCAACTCAATTCTCTTATTACCTATAGGCAACTCTATATTCTCAATTAAACCTTCAACTAGTTTGCGCCGAGATAACGGCAGCTGACCAGCTAAGACAAATCTCAGATTCTTAGTAGAATGTGTCGACTCATAATGAAATTTGATATCTGATAAAGTAACATTTTCCATTAGATCCAGTCTTGTCTGATCAGTCAAGACTTTAAAGCCATAAGCTGATCGCAGTGCTAGACTTAAATGACGAAAATGATTGTTTGATCTAGCGGTTAATTCCTCGCGGACATTTCCAAATTCTGCCACGAATTCTTCTTCTAAGAATAATGGTTTAGTAATAGCTGTGAGCAGCAAATCGGCAATCCTATCCCATTCAAAATCTGCACACTCAGCTTCATAAATAATATCGTAAGTTCCTGTGCTTGCATTGCAATAGGCGCCATTTTTTTCGAATTCGGCTTGAAATGCTCGTGCCTTGGGGATTAATTGATTTGCTCCTAGAAGAACATGTTCCATCAAGTGTGGAGTTTCCCATTTTTCTCTTTGAACAAGATATTCTCCGGCCCTAAAATTAATTTCAAATGTCATTACACTTGCGTCTGGAACATGTATAAACAAACCTTTGGCGCCATTTTTTAAACTTACTTCACTTACTATATGTTTCATATTTAAATATTGACTACTTTCGTCGTTTCCCAGCTTTTTTTCGTTGTCTTTCTATTTTATGTGCTTTTTTTCTTGAACTATTAACTTGTTTTTTAATCTTTTGGCCGGTTTTCTTAGCCACAAAATCTGTTTCTTCAAACTCGTCTGCTTGCAAGATACGATCTGCATTATCGACCGATTGCCGTGCCGCTCTAGTAAGTTCAGTTTCTATAGGATCATGCATGTGGTCCATGTCTACTGGCTGGGCACTGAATAACGACTTAACCACATCATGCCTAAGTGTTGCCTGCATTGTTTCAAATAGATGTTGTCCCTGACGTCGATACTCTACCAAGGGATCCCTTTGCCCAACGCTTATCCAATGTATACCTTCTCGAAGGTGATCCATATTTTCCAGATGCTCCATCCAGAGATTGTCGAGTACCTGTAAGTAAATATCTCTTTCAACTTTACGCATGACATCTTCTGTAAATGCAACTTCTCTAGACTGATAAAGTTCTAAAGCTTCAGTTTTTAACACTTTCGAAAATTTGCTGGCATCAGAACTAAATAATCGATCTAGAGCTTCATCGTCAAAAGGAAGCACTTCTTTAATAACAGATTCAAATTTATCGCTCAGTAGCTGCGGAGATGATGCGAGAGCTCTGACTTCATCTTCTATAAATAATTTTATCCTTTTTTTAATATCTGCTTGTAGTAATATTTCCCGACGCATTGCGTAAGTAGCTTTTCGGTGCCTGTTCATAACGTCGTCATACTGGACAACGTTCTTTCTTGCATCAAAATTATAACCTTCTACTTTTTTTTGTGCACCTTCCAAACTTTTACTTATTACACGATTTTCAATTGGGGTTTCATCGTCGACACCTAAACGCTCCATGATTGCTCCAATACGGTCGCCTCCAAAAATCCTCATTAAATCGTCTTCCGTACTTACAAAAAACTGAGTTATTCCGGGATCACCCTGTCTACCCGAACGACCTCGCAACTGGTTGTCTATTCTTCTTGATTCATGTCTCTCGGATCCTAGAACGAAAAGTCCACCTAAATCTTTAACACCTTCGCCAAGAACGATATCTGTACCTCGGCCGGCAATATTTGTGGCCAGTGTAACTGCTCCTTTTTCACCGGCTTTGGCGATCGTAGATGCTTCTCTTTCATTATTTTTTGCGTTTAATAGCTGATGCGGGATACCAGATTTTAGTAATAACTCGCCTAAAACTTCGTTCTTTTCTATCGAAGCCGATCCAATTAGTACAGGTTGGCCTTTAGTATGAAGTGTATTAACTTCTTTGATTATCGCTTTAAACTTACCCATTTCTGTTTTGTAAATTCTGTCAGCCCTATCTTGACGAACAATTTTTTTATTCGCTGGGACTTCAACTACATCTAGTTTATATATCTGATGGAATTCTTCACTTTCAGTTTGTGCAGTTCCGGTCATGCCTGCCAGTTTTTCGTATAACCTGAAGTAGTTTTGAAAAGATATCGTAGCAAGTGTCATCGATTCTTCTTGTACTTCTACACCTTCTTTTGCTTCGATTGCCTGGTGCAATCCTTCGTTGTATCTTCGTCCTTTTAACAATCTACCAGTGAACTCATCAACGATTACAACTTCACCATCAGTCGTAACTACGTAGTCCTTATCCCTTTTGAACAAAGCCTCAGCTTTAAGTGATTGATCTAAATGATAGATTGTTCTTATATTATCTGTAGAATAAAGATTCGTAATCCCTAGGATTTTTTCAACGTGTTCAATACCGGCATCAGTCAGTACTACACTTTTTCGTTTTTCGTCTTTTTCATAATCAGTCTCTTCTTTCAGCTGCCTAACGACTTTGGAAAATTGAGAATAAGCACTGCCGCTAGTAACCGACGGCGCCGAAATAATTAACGGCGTCCGAGCTTCATCAATTAAAATTGAGTCGACTTCATCGACTATCGCGTAATGAAGTTCTCTTTGCCTTAACTGATCAACCTCTCTAACCATGTTATCTCTTAAATAGTCGAAACCAAACTCATTGTTGGTCCCGTAAGTAATATCTGCCTTATATGCTTCCTGACGAGTGGTAGGACGCAAATGGTGCATTCTAGGGTCATCGTGATCAGTATTTTCATAATCTTTATCATAAACTAGTGACTCATCGGCGATAATAACCCCGACACTCAGTCCAAGAAAATCATAAATTTGTGCCATCCAACCGGCATCTCTCTGTGCCAAATACTCATTTACAGTAACGATATGGACGCCTTTTTTAGTTATACCATTCAAATAAACAGGCAAAGTTGCCATTATGGTTTTGCCTTCGCCAGTCTTCATTTCACTAACATTTCCTTCATGAAGCACCATACCGCCGATCAGTTGAACGTCGAAATGCCGTTGCCCTAATGTTCTGGTTGCGACTTCTCTGACTACAGCAAATGCATCTGGTAGCAATTTGTCTAAACTCTCTTTTTTTAACCTAGTCTGAAGTACTGTAGTTTGTCCTGCTAACTCTTTATCAGACATCTTTTTATACTTGTCCGCCAATGCATTAACATCCTTAACGCGTTTTCGCATTCTTTTAACCGTTTTAGCTTGAGGGTCGCCAAGTACCCTTTTCAAAATTCTATTCACAACTAATTACTCCCTATTTGCAATAACAGACATAAGTGACTGATAACTATTGTACCTTAACAGAGGATAATTACCGACGTACTTTTTACTACTTTTGACACAAAAAAGTGATTCATACTATATTTAATAATAGAATATACCCTTAACTGCGTTTCAATCGTGCTAACAGTCGTCTATGAAGTCGATTGCTGGAATGAAGATCTTTATATTTCTTAAGTTGATTCTTGATTTTAGCTTCGACAATATCAACAGCCGCAAACATGTTTAAAGTAGCTTCTTTGGCCGTTAATGCTTCTTTGGGTAAATAAACAATTACCTCGCAAGTACACTGCTTTTTCTCTTTGGATTTTGTCTCTTTTAATGAAACTTCAACATGCACACTGTCTCTAGCATGTCGTGGCAGATATCGATCAAGCTTACCAATCTTTTTTGTTACATATTTTCTAAGTTCAGGAGTTACGGTAGAATGAATACCGCTAATTTCTAATTTCTTTATC
Source organism: Saccharimonadales bacterium (SeqCode) (assembly GCA_038216175.1). GTDB lineage: Bacteria > Patescibacteriota > Saccharimonadia > Saccharimonadales > OMJO01 > JBBQQG01. The sequence goes on along the minus strand of JBBQQG010000008.1, from coordinate 16,805 downwards.
ATATTACTACTCCTTTTAAATCTTATTTTTGCCCATCATATAAGGTTGTATAACTTCTGGGATTAATACATCCCCATCTTTAGTTTGATAGTTTTCTATTATTGCTATCGGAATTCGAGAAAGCGGGATAGCAGTAGCGTCATTAGTGTGGATTAATTCTGTTTCACCCGACGTATTTCGCATACGTGTCTTAAGTCTCCTTGACTGATAATCAGTCATATAGTCTGCGGTATGAGTTTCACGGTATTTATTTTGACCAGGTAGCCAAGCGTTAATATCAACTCCGCGGGCATTTGGTTTACCTATGTCAGCTGTGCATTTATCCAGCAACTGATAAGGAATTTGAAGCAGTTTCATCAACTCTTCTTGGATAGCAACTAAGAAATAATGTTCCGCCAGACCGGTTTCAGCTTTGCTCAAACTTTCCATTTCGAGTTTGTCGAATTGATGCATTCTAAATAAGCCTTCCATATCTTTGCCGTAGGTACCTGCTTCTTTTCGAAACGATGTCGCATAGCCTAAATATCTTATGGGCAATTCGTTTTCTGACAAAATTTCATTAGCATGCATACTTCCAAGCACATGCTCTGCACTTCCTTGAAGCCACAAATCCTCATTATCGATCTTATACCTATCGTCTCTAGGCTCTAGCCTGTCCATTGCATCATAAATCTCAGTTCGAATCATTAAAGGCGGTAAAACAGGTATAAATGGCTTGTTACTCACATTTAAATTATTATCCGAGATCACTTTATTTATAAAGTCTTGGTCGGTTAATTTATCGATGACGAAATTAATTAATGCAAACTGAAGTTTAACTAGATCACCTTTAATATAGGCAAATCTGGCACCGGTAACTTTAGCTGCGCGGTCTTTATCGAGCCAGCCTTTTTGTATAGCGATTTCAGCGTGATTTTTGACTTCAAAATCGAAGTTATTTTTTTCACCAACTTCTTTAACTATCACATTGTCATCTTCACTTGACCCTATTGGCACACTTTCAAGAGGCATATTAGGCACAGTTTTTAACAGCTTAAAATATTCAACATCAATTGGTAGAAGTTTATTTTCTAATTCAGATATCTGAATTTTCAGTTTTTTGCCTTCTTCAATCTGTGTTTGAGTCGGTTTAGTCTGCTTTAATCCATCCGATAAATCGTTTCTGGCAACTCGGATACTTTCAATTTGTCCAATAAGTAGTCGTCGGTCGTTATCTAGAGATAACAACTTAGATATATCGACATCTTCATTTTTCTGTTTTGATTTTTCTTGAACGAGATCGGCATTATCGCGGATGAACTGAATATCTAACATTCCTTTATTATAGCCTAGCTTTAAGTTTTAATATTTCTGAAGTAATTTATAGTCAGTTCCGTACGTTTTTTAGCATATAAACAATAATCGCATTCACCACCCATTGCTGCCGTTCCAACTTCTGGTAAATCACCCTCAAGACACACTTTCATTCTAGACAAAGTTGATTCTACCCAGCTATCATCTCCCTGATATGGGATTACTTTTGTTCTGAACTCAACCTTGTCGTAAAAGCCGTCCAAATCAGTTCTGGCATTGGTATAGACGAAGTAACCAGTGTTGTTAACTTTAAATCCATTTTGTCGCAAAAGCCATTGATATACTTCAAGTTGCCTTTTATAACTTATCTGCCAATCGGCATCAAGATTAACTTCACCATTTTTAGAAGTAGCCTTGTAGTCGACTACTATCAATTCGCCGTCATTATCGATCCACACATCATCGATTGCACCAAAAATATGTAAATTAGTAGATTTGTGAAGCGTTGTTATGCCTGTAAAATTATGGCGCCATTTATCAAGATCATTATGACTAAAAGGAATAGCTTTTATTTTATTTTCTAACATTAAAGGGTGAGGTTTAGCTTTTAGTCGGTACATATCAAATTCTTTTTTAAATAGTTCGTCTATTGCTTTATTAATCTGGAAAGGAGGACCGCTTGGCCGTTTGATTTTTAGCCTAGCGTCCAACCAGAAACACCTTGGGCACTGAGTAAACAGCTCGATTTTACTTCGCGATAGTTTAAAGATTTCTGATTGTCCTGGTGTATAAGGTATACTACGTTCAGTCCAATAATTCATCGTGCAACTATTGTATCAGCTTTGCAACAGCTGCAATGGCGGCTGTTTCGGCACGAAGTGTAAAATCATGTATGTTAAATGAAGGAATGTTGGAATTTACAAATATATTCCTCTCATCGTCTGACCAACCGCCTTCTGGGCCAATTAATATGCCAACATTTTCAAAATTAGTTTCAGTTTGATTATCGCCTTGCTGGCACATAATAAGCGGTATTTTCCCATTAAATTCTGAAATTGCAGTTTGCAGCGTTATCGGCTCACGAATACTAGGAATATCACTTCGACCACACTGTTCAGTAGCTTCTATGATAATTTTTTTCGCTCTTGGCTCATCAAAACCGGTTTTTTCAGTACGATCACAAATCAAAGGAATGAAATGACTTACGCCTAATTCGGTAGTTTTTTGAATTACCCAATCATTTTTATCTTTCTTGAGTAGAGACCAGAATAAATATATATTTTTCACTGGTAATTTTCGTTCAAATTCGGTTATTAGCACTAGATGAGCTTCGTCTAGTTTAATTTCTTGAATTTTATACAGCCTATCGTGATTCGCACCATCGAATAGAATTAATTGCTGCCCAGCACTATATCTAAGTACTTTGAGCCATTGGTGGATTAAACGTTCGTCATGAATCCAAAAATCTTGTTTAAGTTCCACCTTCGGATCAATAAAAAATCGATGTAGCTTCATATAAGACTAAGTATAGCTAAACTTTCGATATGCGGAGTATGTGGGAAAAAATTGAAAATTTCAAATAATTTTATTTTGTACAGTTTGTTTAGAAACTTTACATCCCTTGCCTGAGTAACAGGATTACAAGATAAATATACTATCTCCTTAGGTTTTACACTTATCAATGTATTAATGATTTTAGTATTTAATCCTGCCCGAGGTGGATCAAATATAACTGTTTTTTCGGTATTTATATATTGAAGTGCAGTTTCTACGCTAGACTTAATAACATTTACTTTTAATTTACTCTCCGAGGCATTCTTTTTTGCTAATTCCACATTAATAGGATTAACATCAATTAAATCAGCGCTTTTACTGGCAATTGATAATCCGATAGCTCCAACTCCGCTGTACATATCTACGACATTTTGGTATTTGCACTTTTTCGATAACAATTTCAGTACTTGTTCAAAAACCGGAACATTGATCTGAAAAAAAGAGTCAACTCGGTATGATAAATTCATGTCAAGAAGTCTATCTTTTAAAATGAGGCTGCCTAATTCCTGAATATCGCCGCTTACTATAGAAGCTGGGCTTTTTGGATCTGAAAAATACACTTGTAAACCAGCTAACTCGGACGGCAGCGTCATTTTTGGAAATGTTTTGTCTTTGACGAATAGGGCTGCGACTGTCTGATTTTCTTGAGTACACCTAATTATCACTGATTTTAACTGAGCAGCTCTAACACCTAATTTATTTAAAGACTGTAATAATGAAATAGCTCCTTTATTAATCCCTGGCATAGCCAGTGCACTGCCTTCAACAATTTCTTTTTGATGACTACCACGAGAGTGCAAAGCTAAATGTATGCCTTCTTCGTCTCCCCAAAAACTGTATTCCATTTTATTTCGATAATTAAATTCGCGGTCGTTGGATGTAATTTCAAATGATTCTAGTTCAATTACCTCTCGCAGGAATATTTCGCGCGTGATCATTTTTTTTATTTTGTTTTCTTCATTAATGTTAATGATTTGCCAAGGTGACGTTGCTAAAAAATTATAATCTTTTGGTAAAATTCTATATTTAGATTCATTTATTATATTAGTTGCTATCGCTTCAGCATACTGACGTTTATTTTTTATTATGTTAAATTCTACTACCTCACCTGGTAAAACATTCCAAATAAAAATCTTTCGTCCATCAGATAGTGTCGCCAAACCTTGACCACCTTGAACAAGCTTTTCAATCTTCACCTGTTCCGACATAGTTATATTTATTTTCTTAAACCAATAATAAGCACAAGAGCGAACGTTATTTTCGAGAACAAACTAATAAGCAGATAATTTCGTTCTACAAACAAATAGTCTTTCCATTGACCTACCTTTTTAAAGAATCTGTACTGATTTAAATATACTGCGATGAACGTAATCAACGATACTGCATAGAGAGCATACAAATACCACGGAGCTCGAACTGAAGAATAAAAAGGAGTTGCAATAGCACTAGTAATAATTAATAACCAGGGTAATACACCTAAAATTAAGCTTAGAATATATGTTGTCCAAACTGGTTTTTTCAACTCAGCATATTGTTTTTCAGCTAACCATCCAAGTAAGCATGAAATCACGACAACTCCGCCGATAATTTTAAGAATCATCAGATCTTGGATTCCCGATAACAGAGCAATAACTTCTACCATTAATGCAGCGGTAATCGCCATATCTATCCAACGCAGAGTAAGAGATTTATTTTTTATACCCTGTTCATATCGCTTCTTCAAATAGAACTGATAAAGTGCCGGAACAACTGCCGATAATACCAATATTACGACCAAAACCCATCTCATTTGAATATCGAAAAAAGCATGTGATGCTGGAGCAAAAACCGTGTTTGCTTTACTCAAAAGATCGTCCTTTGCCAGATAAGTAAGCGTCAACTGAAACGATGCTTCTCCCATTAAAAAGCCAGCTAAGATTGCTAGTCCTAAATAAACTACAATACTGCCCTGATACAAACGCTGTAGCTGCGTTTTATAATCCTCTGTTTTGCTCATAATTAAACTATAACATCTGTTTGCAATATTGCGTAGTTGTAATAGTTACTTAAATTGTCGAGTTATAAAATATTAATATTTTATAAACTACTTAAAATAATCTTTTCAGCAGCTTAAATAATCGGTAATTAAGTTTTTGACAACTATTCTGTTCTTAATGCTTCGATAGGATCTAATTTAGCGGCTTTTCTGGCCGGTAGTAATCCGGCAAAAGTTGCAATAATTATTAATATTATGATTAGAATTACTATTTGTAGCGGTTTGAAAATTAGTAAACTATTCCCGTCACCAAGTGCTAGTTTTTTAGTAATCCACGGATTTAATAATGTACCAGAAATAAATGCCAGCAACGATCCGATAATTCCACCTAAAAAACCTATCCAAGCAGCTTCAAATCTAAACAGTCTACCAATATCTCGTTTCCTCATACCTAAAGCTTTCATAAGACCTATCTCTCTAGTTCTTTGAAGCACACTTATATACATTGTGTTTACTATTCCAAATACAGATGCAATCACTGCTATAGCACCAAATGCTGCAACAATCCCTTGTAAAATTGAAATTATCTGAGTCAGAAATTTTTCAGTGTCAGCAACGCTTTGTGAAGAATATCCTAACGTTGATAGTTTACTTTGAGCTTTTTTAAGAGTCGTAGCGTCCTTTCCATTTTTTATTCTGGCATAGACAAATGGATAACGATGATAATCAGAAGTATTTTTAGTCGTAAAATCGTTAAGTCGCTGTGCATCGTCGCTACCAATAAATATGTAAAGTTCAGTACCGGGCTGAGTTGATGTTGGCTTTTTCATAACGCCTGCTACCGTGTATTGTTCAACAAGTGATCCGGTATTTGTTGGGTTTGGCAACTGCACTGAACCACCTGAGATTCCTGATTGTAGTAGACTGGCAATTGAAGATTGATCAAATGATTTTTTAACTACCACTTTAATAGATTTACCGATTGCATCCTCAGCACTACTAAAACCGAGAGCTTTTAAATACCCTTCTGGTAAAAGCAACTTGTTATTGCCAAGTGGTTTTGGAATTGAACCTGCCAGTAGTTCAGGATTTTGGGCCGGGCTAAATGCCTGTGCAGTACCAACGTATTTTTTTATTCCAGGTCTTGTAATATATTGAAGGCTAACTGTTAAACCTATTCTGGTACTTTCGACATATGGCAAATTCTTAATTTTATTAAGATCATCGTCTGATAGTCTTTTAATCTGAGTCGCTGCTCCAGCCCTAGAAGCTACTGTACCAAAACTTTCATCATATTCTTGCGGAGTAGTAGTATTTGTACGACCAAGAACTGTTTCATCTTTCACAACTATTAATTCAGCTGGGTCAAAGTTGTCAGAAATAATTTTACTAACAAAGTGCTGGGCACCATTACTGGCAGCCAATGTTAATGTTAATGCGAAAGTACCTACCGCAATAGCTAGTGCAGTTAAAAGAGTTCTAGCTTTTGCGTTTTTTAAACTTCGCCCCGAGCGTTTAATAATATCTATAATAAACATTAATGTCCCTTGTTTTTATTGGTCCGATTTAATATTTCAATTACTATGCCGTCTTTAACTCTAATTTCAATCTGACATCTGTCAGCAAGTTCCTGATCGTGCGTGACAATTATAATTGTGCATCCGAGTAATTTATTTAAATTAAAAAGCTGCTTAATAATAAGTTCACCGGTGGCACTGTCCAAATTTCCTGTTGGTTCATCGGCAAAAATTAATTTCGGCTTATTTACTATAGCTCTGGCTATAGCCAGTCTCTGCTTTTGACCTCCGGATAATTTGCTAGCTTGGCTATCGATCTTGTCATCAAGTTCAACCGCTTGTAATGCTATTTTTACTAAATTTCTTCTGTCTTTAAAAGGTATTTTTGCTATTTCAAGTGGAAGCATAACGTTTTGATAGCAGGTTTGATTTGCTTCAACAAAGAACGACTGAAAGATAAAACTCATTTCAGTGGCTCTAAAATTATCCATCTGCCGTGATTTTAATTGTTGCAGATTTTTACCGTTAATAATGATTTCACCACTTGTAGGATGCTCCAGACCACTCATTATATGCATAAGCGTAGACTTCCCAGAACCACTTTTACCTACTATTGCTACCGTACTACCATCTGGAATAGAAAAATTAATGTCTTTTAACGCGTTAAAAGCATTATCTTTCTTACCATAAATTTTATTAATGTTTCTAACTTCTATCAAAATTTACCTTTTAATTCTTTCATTTGTTATTGTAGCGAAAGTTACAAAAAATAATACCAGTTAAATCGATTCGTTTATCTGCGCGCTGTCTTGGTCAATCTGGAATCTAAGGGTATTGACGTGAGCCGGGCTGGGTATGTCAAATTCAACATTTCCGCTAGAATTTTTTCCAGTCTCAACAATGCCGGCCAGTTGATTTGACGATAAATTCCGGCTAGATGTGGTGTAAAAATTGCCTAAATCGTCTACCAGATTAAATTGATTTTGCCGATTTATAATAATAGTTTTGTTGGTAAGGTTGGTAATCGTTACACTTATAATATAGTGTTTTACTGATTTATTTGAACTATCTGAAACAGATAATTTATCAACTGTAAGCATATTAGTTATAGCACTAGTTTGAGCGCCTAGCACTGCTGTTTGATTATTTAAACTAAACGATGCTAAATTGTTAGATTTTAAGTTATTACCGTGATTTACCAACACTGAAATCAGTAAAAGCATGAAAGCAAAGCTTGCTAGAGTAAGTCCTAACTTATGATCCCGGCTTAGATTATTTCTTGGGGAATGATGCTGCATATGAAACCTATACATACATTAGTATACGCGATCAGCAATACCATAAACAGTCTGATATCCTTATTACTCAAATCCCAGGATATAAATTCTTGGTGTTATCATCAATCTCAAATCGAAGTTGCGGGAATGGCACCCCTTCTCTAGCTGTAACTGCTTCAAGCATCCAAAAAAGCCTCTCACTATGACCATAGCCACAAGCAGGAGGCATACCGTATTCAAGCGCTTCAACGTAGTCTATATCCATCATTTGAGCTTCGTCATCGCCCTCTTTACGTAGCTGCTGCTGTTCAGTAAACCTTTTATATTGGTCGATGGGATCATTCAGCTCGCTATACGCTTTACAAGCTTCCGTTCCACCCAATATAAGGTTAAACTGCTCAGTCAGTCGATCGTCCTTCGGCTGTAACTTAGCAAGCGGCTGCATAAAAACCGGTATGTCGATTAAAAATGCCGGACCACTAATCTCAACCCTAATTTTTTTCCATAACTTATCTATTACTCGGGCTTTATTATCAATTTTTTCAACTTCCCCACCAATTTCTTTTAATTTCGATACCGCTTCTTCTAAAGTGACATCAAGACAATTAAAACCATACTGCTTTTTAATTAGTTCTACAAAACTTATCCGAGACCAGTCTTGTTTATCTGGTCCTAAATCTACTCCTTGACCATTAGCTAATTTGAATTTTCTAGTCTGCCATGTCTTATCTGCAATGAACCTTACCAAATCCTGCGTCAGCTTCATTCCGTCGTACCAGTCGGCATAAGACCAATACCATTCCATAGCGATATGTTCCGGTAAATGTTCATCAGAGTAGTTCTCATTTCTAAATCTAGCACCTATATCAAAAATTTTTTCATAACCGCCAACTAAAAGTCTTTTTAAAGGGAGTTCATGACTAATTCGAAGATAAAAATCCTGATCAAGAGCATCCATATGAGTGATAAACGGCTTGGCATCAGCACCGCCGGCTATGGCTTCTAGTACAGGTATGTTAATCTCATAAAACCCTTTTTGTATCAGAAACTCTCTTGTTGCCTGCCAAAACTTGCTTCTGCGAATATAACGCTCATATACATCCTTATTTACATTCATATCTATATATCGACGTCTTAAGCGCTCTTCTTTGTTTGTAAAACCATCCTGCTTTGTTGGCATAGGTCGAAGAGATTTAGTTAGTAGTCTAATTTTACTAACTTCGACCGATATTTCGCCAGTTTTTGTCGTTATTACTTTTCCGGTAGTATCGATAAAATCTCCGATATCGAGCAGATTTAATTCATCCATTCCGATGGCGGAATCTGACGGATTTAATTTTTCAACGATATCTTCTTTTAAAAAAAGTTGTAGTGTACCGCTCTGGTCTTTAATTACAATAAACGCAATTTTACCAAATTTTCTGAAGCTAGTTATTCGCCCGGCTACTGTGACTTGTTTACTTTCAAAATCACTATAATTGTCAATCACATCCTGACAATAATTCGTTCTATTAGATTTTGCCGGATAAGGATCTATTCCGAGCTTTTTTATCTCGGCTAACTTTCTCAGTCTTTCGTCTCTTAACTCTTTTAGTGTAGCCATATAGTTTTATTATAATCTTTAGAATTAAATTTTATAATTGCCTAGCTATTTAATATCTGTAATTTTATATTTAAGCGTTTCGGCCGGCGTGACAATTTCGACTTCGTCGCCAGTTTTTTTGCCAAGCAAAGCTTTGCCGATTGGAGATTCATCTGATATTTTTCCATTTAAAGGATCAGCTTCAACAGTACCTACTACCTGAAACTCTTTATTTTTACCATCGCCTTTTAAACTGACTTTGGATCCGAGCTGTACTTTATTATCTGTTTTAGGTTTAGCAATAACTTCTACATTTTGTAAAATATGCTCGATTTCACTTATTCTAGCTTCGAGCCTTTCTTGTTCTTGGCGGGCAGAACTGTATTCGGCATTCTCGGCTAAATCTCCGAATTCACGAGCAGTTTTAATACGTTCTGCTACTAATGATCTTTGTGATACTAAAATTTTATGCTCAGATTCAAGCTCAACAACACCTTCTTTGGTCAAATAAAATTGTTTCTTCATAATTACTATGCTCCTTAATTAAGCCGTATCAACAAATGTGATCTGAAACTCGGAATGCCTCGATTATACCAAGCTACGACTTAGGTAGCCAATTTTTTTATAAATTCCTTCTCTGACATATTTGTAGATTCTTTTTCTTTCCGCCTCTTTACTTCAATTAACCCGCTTTTAAGGGTTTTATCACTTATGACAACGCGATATGGTATACCTATTAAATCGGCATCAGCGAACTTTTCACCAGCTCTAATATCCCTGTCATCGTAAATAACTTCAATATTTTTATCAGTAAGTACTTTATAAAACATATCTGCCGATGTAATTACTTCATTGTTTTCTCCTATGCGAGCTAAATAAACTTTAGCTGGAGCGATATTTTCAGGCCAAACAATACCCTTTTCATCTGAGAATAATTCAACAATCACACCCATGAGACGGCTTATACCTATTCCGTATGATCCTAATATAACCGGACGCGTTTTTCCATCTACATCAACATAGCTTAAACCCAATTGATCTGTTTTTATACTTCCGAAACTAAAAATATTGCCAACCTCGGCAGCTTTTAACTCTTCAAGCTCTTCTCGTTTAAGTCCCAGTTGATCGAGTACTTCCGAAGTAAGTACTTCTTTATTAACGGCAATCTTCTTTTGTCTATGCAAATAAATAACATCTTCGCCTGAATCTGTTAATGTTTGAAATTCGTGACTAAACTGTGTAAATGCACCGCCTGACGCAAATGTCAGAAAGGTGTCTTTACCAATGCCAACGCGATCAAAAACCTTATTGTAAGCTGTGATCGTATTATCGTAAAAAGACTTATGCTTATCTTCATCTGAACTAAAAGAGTACATATCTTTCATTAGAAACTCACGACCTCTCATTATTCCGCTCTTGGCACGTAGCTCGTTTCTGAGTTTATTTTGAAACTGATAAACATAAACCGGTAAATCCCTGTAACTTGAAATATAACTTCTTAGCATATTGGTAATAGGCTCCTCGTGTGACCAGCCAAATCCTATTTCTGATCCGTTTTTCAATTCGGATTTGAACCAAACATCGACGTTTTTATCATCCCACCTGTCAGTTTTTTGCCATAAATCTTTTGACTGAATTGTTGTCATCGATAGTTCACTTGCCCCCAAATTATCCATCTCTTCTCTGACGATTGCTTTTATTTTTTCAATTACGATGAGCCCCAAAGGTAGAAAAGCATAAACTCCAGCCATCTCCTTGTAAATAAATCCAGATTTAATTAACAGCTGGGCATTCTTTGAAGTTTCATCTGTCGAAACCTCTTTTCTCGTTTTTGTAAAAAGTTGGGATAACCTCATAATGTATTGCCACTATTCTACATTGCTTAGTTAGAAGCTACAAAACGACTTTCCTATTTATGACAAATGAAGAACAAATAAACTGACAAAAGCGATACCGTTTTTTATTGCATGTAGCAAAATTGATGCCCAAAGTCGGTCAGTTTTCTGTCTCAGATATATGAGCACAATCGATAAAATAAAGGTATCGATAGCCGCAACCCAAAGCAGTTTATTGCCACTTCCAGCTTGCAAATGGGCACTTGCAAATAATGCACTCGTAATTAGTGCCGCTAAAACTTTATTGATTTTACTGCGCAGCCCAGTATATAGAAATCCCCGTGTAATTATTTCCTCTACTAGGGGGGGTAGTACAACTAGACTTATAAAAATTGCTACTAATGAAATCCCGTTATTATGGGTACTAAACCCTAAATCCTGTTTTTGACTGGTATTAATGTTTGGAATAAGCTTTTGAACAATTTGGAGAACAACTACATATATTAATATATATGCTGCAAATCCCGATAAAGCGTAGCCAATATCGATAAGTTTTGGTTTTTTTAATCCTAGTTCGCTTAAGTTCGCTTTGCGTCTTCGCAGGAATAGAAATAGCATTGAAAGAGTAGCTCCTTCAACAAAAAAAACGGTAATGAACTGTCCGATAACGGAATCAGACGCAATAAATTTAGGACCGAGTGCAATTGTAATTACAGCAACGGCGATTAACTGGGCAAGTAGGTAAATTGCAATAGTTACTGTAACGGATTCAAATGCAAACCAATGTAGCTTATTTTTTAGTAAACTTTCCTCGGATGGTTTAATGATATAGCTAAAAATAGCGTGAAATATACAAATACTGGCAATCGCTACAATGACAATAGAAACATAATTTATATTCCCTGTTGCCAACACTTAGAAATTCCGTTTTGTTATATCAGAAATAGTAACTAAAATTGCTAAAATCATAAGAAATAAAAAGCCTAGTCTATGAATTATATTCTCTGTATTTTTAGGAAGCGGCCGTCGGAAAAAATGAAAAATTAAAGTTACAAATAAGCGGCCACCATCTAAGGCCGGTATCGGGAGCACATTCATTATTGCTAGAGTTAAGGATATAACAGCGACTATCATTAAAATGAATTGGTATCCAAGCGAACTACCATCTTTGATAAGTACAAAAATACCTATCGGACCGGCCACTTGAGTAGATGCAGCTTTAACATGGCCATGAAATATACTAGAAACAGCTGTTCCTAGTGCTTTGAATGTTAGTACTGTGAATTGTTTAATAAAACCTACCGCTACTAACGGAGCGCTCCAGGTTGAACGAAGTAGTTTGTATTCAGTTGGATATACACCTAAATATCCCTTTGAATTACTAGTATTTAAGCTAGCTTCAACCTCACTACTACTTCTGAGATTAACGGTCGTGTAATCAATTCTACTATTTCTTTGATAATAAAGTACTGCTTTTTTACCGGCCAGAGATTTAGTTAATTTTGGAAGATTGTCTATTGAATCTACTCGTTGCTGATCTGAATAATTTTGTCCAATTGACATTATTCTGTCACGGCTTTTTAATCCGGCCTTTTCTGCCGGTGAATCTTTTTCTACACCCCCAATTAATATCTCATTTTTAACTACTCTGGTGTCGCTTTTTATAGTAAATTGGTTATCAATAAGTTGCGGCATTCCAATTAATGATAAAAAAGTGAGCAAGATAAATGCAGCAAACACATTCATAATTACTCCTGCTAACATTATTTTAATCTTATTAAATAATGAGGCAGCACCGTAGCTACCAGGAGCAGTGTCTGAATCATTCTCGCCTTTTAATTTTACAAATCCGCCTAATGGAATCCAGTTGAGTGTGTAGACTATACCTTTTTTAGTTGTAAGAACTAATGCTCTGGGCGGAATTCCAATACCAAATTCTTCTACTACAACCCCGCTTCTTCTTGCCATAATAAAATGACCAAACTCATGAATGACAACTAAAAGTATAATTAATATAATTCCTGAAATAAGTAAAAATAAAGACATTACACTTAAGTATATAGGTTTTATGCTTCTGGTTCTATAGATTCAAACAATACAATTTGGCTAAGACCATCAGCTTTATAAATAACTATTTTCCGAATCTTCTCTGCCTTTTTGAATATTCATGAAATGCGTCGTCCAAATCGTCGGTTTTAAAATCAGGCCAATAAATATCTGAGAAGTATAATTCCGAATATGCGACCCGATAAAGCATAAACCCACTTATCCTGTGTTCTCCGGAAGTCCTAATTGTTAAATCTACCGGTGGTATTTCAGGTTTATAGAGATGTTTTTCTAATATTTCAATAGTTATTTCATGTCGACTATCATCACTAGTAATAATTTGATTTATAGCATCGACAATTTCTTGAGCTCCACCGTAATTAAAGCAAAAACAGAGTGTACCTTTTTTATTACCAGATGTCAGAGTTTCGGCATTATCAATTGCCTGCAACAGTTTTTTAGACAGTTTATCTTTGCTGCCTAACCACATTATTCTAATATTTTCTTTGTTTAATTCATCTACATCTTTTACAAGCTTTTTTAATGTCAAATCCATAAGATATTTAACTTCTCTTGGCGTTCGCGTCCAGTTTTCTGTAGAAAAAATAAATGCTGTTACAAATTTTACGCCCGAATTAACTGCATGTTTTGTTATTTCTTTAAGCGTACGGTACCCCGCCTGGTGGCCATCTAGAGTAGATAGACCGTGAGCTTTAGCCCATCTTCGGTTACCGTCTAGTATTAAACCTAAATGATTAGGAACTATTGATGAATTTTCCATAATATCACTGTCTTAAACAGTCAGTATCTCTTGTTCCTTTGTACGTGCAATCGATTCAATATCGGCTTTTTGCTTACTCATCTCATCGTCTATTTGTTTTTGTAACCTGCTAAAATCATCTTCGCTTATTAACTTGTCTTTTTTTGACTGTTCAGCTTCTTTTAGGGCTTCGTGTCTGGCACTTCGCATTGAAATCATACAATCTTCTAGTTTTGTACTCACCTGTTTTGTTATTTCTTTTCTTCTGTCCTCAGTCAAAGCTGGGATCGGTATCCGTACGACATGCCCGTCATCACTTGGGTTCAGCCCCAGTGATTGATTTTCTCTTATCGCCGTAGAAATGGCCTGTATATTACTTGGATCAAACGGAGTGATTTGAATTAACTGAGCTTCCGGAGCTGTAATACCGGCGACCTGATTAAGCGGCATCGGAGTGCCGTAGGCTTGAACTATTACACCTTCTAACATGCCTGGATGAGCACGTCCAGTTCTTAATTTTTTAAGTTCTTCTGAAAAGTGTACGGCTGCAGATTGTAGCTTTACTTTCGTACTATTAAATATTTGATTAGGATTCATTAATTTTCCAATTCAATTTAACTTGTATATACATTTTACATAATTTCTAAATGTATTGCGTGTAAAAGACTTATTTTTTTGTTTATTTGGACTGTCAGAGGATGATTTGAACCAAGAGTTTGATTTATAATATCGGCTCTGGCAAGGTAAAACCAATCTCTGATTTTAGCTTTTTCTCCTCCGAATATACTTATTACTTCTGATTTATTCGATTTGTAAGCTGCAATCATATCTAGTGTATTGTGCAAAAGATCAGCACCACTTACTATTGCCAAATCGCTTCCGCCTTTAAATAACCTGTCAAGATAACGCTGTTTAGTTAGTTTATTGCCGTTATGAGATAAATTTTTAACTAAATTATAAATTCGCTTACCAAAATCGTTTTCTAGTTGTAACCTTGAATATTTAGAAGTTGGGATATCTTCGATTACATCGTGAAGCAAGGCTGCAATAATTAAGTCTTCATCATCTGTAACCGACTCTACAATTTTACTTACAGCCACTAAATGAACAATATAGGGCAAATCGGAAATCTCCCGATTTATATTTCTGAACAAATCCGAAACTAGATACAGAGCTTTTAAATATTTATCGGAAATCATTAAACCTAAGCTAACTCACCAAGAGCCATTCGACTGAATCTTCGGACTATAATATTTTCACCAAGTTTTGCAATATGCTCTTTAATAAACGCTTCAACTGATAGATCGGGATTTCTAACAAAAGGTTGGTTGAGCAGACATCTTTCGTCAAAATGCTTTTTAACCATTCCATCAACAATTTTATCTAGCATATTAGCTGGCTTGCCTTCTTGTTTTGCTTTCTCAATGTATTCTGAACGTGTTTTGTCCAAGCTTTTACTTGGAACGTCGTCAATACTTATATATTCAGGAGAACTTGCCGCAATATGCATTGACAAGTCCTTAACAAGGCTTGTAAATAATTCGTTTCTGGCAACAAAGTCAGTTTCGCAGTTCACTTCGATCAATACTCCGATACGACCGTCATGATTATAGCTGCCGATTACTCCAGCCCTAGCTTCGCGTTCGCTGCGTTTTTCAGCTTTTGTTAATCCTTTTTTTCTCATTTCATTTAGTGCACTATCAAAATCACCGTTTGAATCTACTAAAGCTTTTTTTGCGTCAGTAATTCCTACACCGGTAAGACTTCGCAGTCTTTTTATCTCATCAATAGAAATATTTGCCATTTATTTCTCCTTTTCCTGCTTTATGTCAGCGTCTTCCTTATCCACTTTTGGGTTTGCCTTTTTTGCATTTTTAGCTTTACCGGAATCTATTGCTTGTTTTAAGTATTCCGTTATTAGCTGGATAGTTTTAATCGCATCATCGTTAGATGGAATCGGGTATTTAACTAGCGAAGGATCAGTGTTGGTATCAGTTAATGCGACAACAGGAATACCAAGTTTAGTGGCTTCTTTCACAGCATTTACATCATGAAGAATATCTATAACAAAAACTGCCCCTACTTTTGCGGCCATGTTTTTAATTCCCCCGTAAATGTGATTCATCTCATCGATTTCTTCTTGATATCGCTGTACTTCTAACTTGCTGTATTTATTGGCAATTTGGCCGCTTGCCATTCGCTCTTCTAAGTCTTTTAGGTGTTTTATTCTGCCACCAATCGTATTGCGATTCGTCATCATACCACCCAGCCATCGTTCTGTTACATATGGCATGTCGGTTTCTTCAGCAAGTTTCTTGATAAAATCCTGAGCCTGACGTTTTGTGCCGACTAAAAGTACCTGCTTGCCCTCTGAAACAGTCTGTTCAATAAAAGCTAGAGCTATATCCAGACGTTCGACGGTTTTTGTCAGGTCAATAATATGGCTGCCCTCGCGTTTGCTATGGATATACTGTGCCATCTTAGGATGCCACCGGCTAGTTTTATGCCCGAAATGAGCACCGGCTTCTAATAACTTCTTAATGTCTACATCTACAGTAGCCATGATAATTTCTCCTATCCTTCATCTTTACTTGGGTGCTTAAATTGCCCTGCACGGGTTAAATATAAGAGGATTGAATCCCAAGCTGATTTATTTAATGAATAATTATATTATACCAAATACTCCTCTCACTATCAAGTAATGACATCTTGCAGCAATAAATAAATATTCGTATAAAATTAAACACTCATTATTGACTCCTAAGACGTTAATCTGTATACTGACCCAAGTTATGAAGAAAGAATTGCACCCTACTAATTACCGACCTGTTATTTTTCAGGACCTAAATAATAATTGGTCTTTTTTAACTAGATCTACTGTTGCGAGCGAAGAAACAAATAAATGGGAAGATGGCAAAGAATATCCTGTTATTAAGCTGCACATTTCCAGCGCCAGCCATCCTTTC
>JBBQQG010000007.1:0-46475 GCA_038216175.1 Saccharimonadales bacterium (SeqCode) | reverse complement strand
GATTTAGGAGTGTCGTCACCACACCTTGACTCGGCGAGTCGTGGGTTTAGTGTGAAGCTTGATGGGCCACTTGATATGCGTATGGATAAGCGCCAAACTTTAACTGCTGAATATATAGTAAATAACTATGACGAAGCAGAGCTAGTGAGGATACTCCAACGTAATGGCGAAGAACCACGTGCTAAAAAAATTGCACGATTGATAGTGGCCCACAGGCCGATTTACACTACAAAACAACTTGCTGAAACAGTCGCCAAATCGGCTTCTTGGATAAAACCAAGTAAGCATCATCCGGCAATTCGTACTTTTCAAGCTATCAGGATAGCAGTAAATGATGAGTTAAATCTACTAGAGCAAGCAATACCAATTTGGTTTGAACTGCTAGCTCCTAAAGGTAGGATTGCAATCATTAGTTTCCATAGCTTAGAGGATCGAATAGTTAAGCAGTCATTTGCCGAAGTTACGGGTGAGCGTTACGATGCTCAACTTACTTTACTGACAAAACAGCCAATTGTCGGCGACGAACAAGAATTAGTTTTCAATCCGCGTGCAAGAAGTGCAAAACTTCGAGCAGCAGTTAAAAAATAAAAAAGAAAGGGGATTGGTTATGCCAATTCAGGTTAAAAATCTATCCCGAGTATACAAGGTGAAAGTCCGAGTCGGCTAAATCTTGTAAAAAAATATGCATCCGGGGGTATTAAAACCCCCGGATGAACAGGAAAAATAAAAATATGACATATTCAAGTTCGCTGGCAATGGGTCGTCAAAGATTCGCCAGCAGAAATCAAAACACAACAAATTTTAGATCAGAAAAGAGAACGCTAGGTCCAGTAAGCAATACAATTGTGCTTATTATATTAGCATGCCTACTCGGACTGCTTTATTTAACACAAGTTACAAAAACTAACGCTTTTAGTTACCAGATCAATTCACTTCAACAGCAGCAAACGTCGTTAAAAGACGAGCATGCTCAGTTAGAGGTGGCATCTGCTCGATTACAAGCTTTAGACCGTGTAAAAAATAGCACTGTTGCCAAAAACCTAGTATCGGTTGCACCTAGCAGCACTTTACAGAATTAAAACAGTTATTATTAATAACGTCTGTCTTTATAATTTAAATAACGTAGTTAATTACTTAAAAGAATAATAATTGCCTATGCAACCCCAAGTTAATAATTCTCATCAGTTAATGCGCATACGTTTATGGTATGGGCTTCTTTTGCTGGTCGTAGGCATATTTGTTATTAGGTTGTTTTATCTGCAAGTAATTCGCCACGATTATTATCAAAAAGTTGCATCTAGTTTTCAGCATAAAGAAAAAGAAATACCGGCAGAAAGGGGAATTATACTGGCTCACAGTGGTGATACTAACACTCCGATTGTGCTAAATGAAACGCTTTATACATTATTCGCAGACCCTAAATATGTTAAAGACATAAAACAGGCGGCATCAAAAGTCCAAAAAATTGTTGGAGGTAAATCAAGCGATTATGAAAAACTAATGTCTCAGGATACCCGTTTTGCAGTACTAGCTAAAAAATTAACTCGGGACCAAAAAGATCAGATAACCAATCTTAAATTAACTGGAGTAGGTACAAGGGAAGCCGTATTTCGCACATATCCGCAGGGCCAACTAGCAGCTCAGTTACTAGGATTCGTAGATGACAGCGGTACAGGCAAATATGGCATTGAACAAGCTTTAAATAACGATCTTAAAGGTACACCGGGCGAACTTAAAGCTGTGACGGATGCTCAGGGCATTCCACTTGCAAGCAATAAGGATAATACACTTAAAGACGCTCAGCCAGGTAAACAAGTAGTCCTTACTATTAATCTTGGAATACAGCAGCAACTCGAAGACATTTTAAAACAAGGATTAGATAATGCTAAAGCTTCGTCCGGAAGTGCTGTAATTATTGATCCTAATAGCGGGGCGATAAAAGCCATGGCAAATTTGCCGACTTATTCACCAGCAGAATTTTATAAAGTTTCCGATCAAAGCGTTTTTACTAATGCTGTAGTAAGTTCACCGATGGAAGTAGGTTCAATAATGAAAACACTTACGACTTCTGCCGCCATAGACAGCGGAGCAGTAAACCGAAATTCAACTTATTATGATCCAAGCCATTTTCAAATCGACGGTTATACAGTCAAAAATATAGAAGAAGACGGTGGCCCTGGTATAAGAAGTATTGCTGACATCCTTCAACTGTCTCTAAATACTGGAGCAACTTGGATGCTAATGCAGATGGGTGGTGGTCAGATAAATGAAAAGGCGAGAGTTACATGGAATGACTATATGGTAAATCACTTTCAGTTCGGAAAATTAACAGGAGTTGAACAAGGTTATGAATCAGAAGGTACAGTACCTGATCCTGTAAAAGGCTTTGGGCTAAATATTCAGTACGCTAATACCGCGTTTGGACAGGGCACTACCGAGACCCCTCTTCAAATGGTAAGCGCACTATCAAGCGTTTTAAATGGAGGGACGTATTATAAACCGCACCTAGTCGATTCTTTAATTGACGGCGAAGGCAATACAACAGTTATAAAACCATCGATAGTCAGATCAAATTCAATCAAACCTGCTACCAGCCAAGACATAAAAGAATTAATGGAATATGTAATCAATAAAAATCATTTACTTTACGGAATGCAAAATTTAAGACCGGAATACAGTATTGGTGGAAAGACTGGAACTGCCGAAATCGCCAAACCGGGAGGCGGCTATTATGACGATCGTTTTAATGGTACATTTATTGGCTTTGTAGGAGGTGATAAAGTTCAATATGTAATTATGGTAAGAGTAAATGAGCCAAAATTAAGCGGTTACGCTGGAGCTAGAACAGCAGCACCGATTTTCGTTAAACTGGCTAATATGCTAATTGATAGTTTTGGCGTCACACCAAAATCCAGTTAAGTAGTATAATAAAAGGACTAACAAAATGAACCAAATACTTCAAATTACAGTAGAAACAAACACAGTTATTAGGATTTTATTGCTTGGCTTTTTGGGGTTTCTAATTAGTATGTTTATAACTCCAGTTTATACAACTTTTGCTTATAAATGGCAATGGTGGAAAAAACCTCGTGAAAATGCCGTAACTGGTGAAGTAGCTAAAATATTTAATGAATTGCACGCAGAAAAACACAAGCGTCATATACCAACTATGGCCGGTGTTATATTCGTTTTTGGAGTAGCGATTGTTACTTGGGTATTTAATTTAAGCCGTTCAGAAACTTACCTGCCACTTGCTGCATTTGTCGGAGCCGGATTCGTTGGCCTCATTGACGATATTATAAATATCAGAGGGACAGGAAAAGGTGTTGCTGGATTACCGAGTAAATTAAAGCTGCTGTTAATAATATTAGTCGCATTAATCGGTGGTTGGTTTTTTTATGCCAAATTAGACGTTCATAGCATTTTAATACCGTTTTACGGACATTTTAATATCGGTTTGCTCATTATTCCACTTTTTATGTTGGTAGTCGTTGCGACGGCTAATGCAGTAAATATAACTGATGGTTTAGATGGACTAGCCGGAGGACTGTGCGTAAGTGCGTTTGCGGTGTATGCATTAATCGCGTTTATTGAAGGCAGATTCGGGGTAGCTGCGTTTTGCATGACAGTAGTTGGGACACTGTTGAGCTACACGTGGTTTAATATTTTTCCTGCCAGATTTTTTATGGGAGATGTAGGTTCTTTTGCCTTGGGAACTGCACTCGGTGTAGTCGCAATGTTAACTGATACCGTTGCAATCTTACCGTTGATAGGCTTTATTTTTGTTGCTGAAGCCGGGTCAACAATTATACAAGTACTCTCAAAAAGATTACGAGGTGGTAAGAAGATATTTAGAGTAGCACCGATTCACCATCATTTCGAAGCATCTGGTTGGCCGGAAGCAAAAGTTACTATGAGATTTTGGATATTGGGCCAAGTGACAAGTGTATTGGGTCTTATTTTGTTCTTACTCGGGAGACATAACTAATGTTTCAAAATCAAACAAATAGGAGACGGGTTGTTGTTTTTGGCGATCAGTCACAAAGAAGAAAGCATCGTCCAGACTATATACTTTTACTTTTGTGCGTAGTTTTTTTAGTTATAGGTCTTATTATTATTTATGCCATTAGTCCAGCGTTAATAGCACAGTCTCAAGTTAGCGAGAACTATTATATTTCAAAACAACTGATCGCAGTCGGTTTGGCGGTAGTTACTTTCCTAATAATGGCTAATACACCTGTTAATTTTTGGAAAAGGGCTCAAATGCCATTAATAATAATTGCCTCGGCATCGGCACTGGCTGTAAGACTATTCGGTGAAAAAGTAAATGGGGCCTACCGGTGGATACAAATAGGTGGTATTTCATTCCAATCTGTTGAATTAATAAAATTTGCATTACTTATATGGCTGGCAGCTTTTTTAACTAATCAGATTAAAAGCGGCAAACCACTAGACGCAAAACAAGTATTTAGAACGCTGCTTATCGTATTAATAATAGTTGGTATTGTTGTAGCAAAGCTTCAGAGCGATTTAGGATCTACCGGAGTTATAGTAGCTATGATGGCAGCTATGTGCTTTGTCGCAGGTTTACCGCTTAGACGCGTTGCTTTATTTGGAGGTATTATTGTTTTGGGTGCGGTATTGCTCATTGCGACAAGTTCGTACCGACGAGACAGATTTCTTACTTTTATGCACCCGGAACGTGACTGCCAAAGCACTGGTTATCAGGCATGCCAGGCATTAATAGCTGTCGGTTCAGGGGGTATGTTCGGAAAAGGCTTAGCACACAGCGTTCAAGCGTATGGTTACTTACCAGAGGCGGCTAATGATTCCATTTTTGCAATATACTCCGAAAAATTCGGATTTATAGGTGTTGTAGTACTATTATGTTTATTCGCAGTATTTTTTACTAGGATGAAAAATATAATGGAAAGATCTCCAGACAATTTTACCCGGTTACTGGTGACAGGAATATTAGCATGGCTAAGTACTCAAACTTTAATAAATATCGGCGCTATGGTAGGTCTATTGCCCTTGAAGGGCATTACTTTGCCGTTTATTAGCTATGGCGGAACAAGTATATTGTTTGTTACTGCCGGAGTAGGCTTAGTTTTTAATATTTCTCGATATACAACTTATACGGCCGGTATTAGTACAGAAAGGAGCCGAAATGAAGATACTCGTTTGCGGCGGGGGGACGGGCGGCCACATCACGCCTACCTTAGCCGTCGCGCATGAACTTAAACTTTTGGCTCCAAGCAGCAATATTATTTATATAGCTGAGCGAGGAAGTAAGTTTCAAGGATTAACTGAAAATAAATCTGATATAAGTAAAAAGTATGAAATATTTGCTGGAAAATTTAGACGCTACAATGGAGAATCATGGTTTAAAAGAATAACAGATGTTAATTCGAATTTACTTAATCTTCGCGACGGCGTCTTTGTCTTATTTGGCATTATCCAAAGCCTGATATTACTAATTAAATTAAAACCGAATATAATTTTCTTGAAAGGTGGTTTAGTTAGCCTACCAATTGGACTAGCTGCTGCTTTCTTAAAAATACCTTATATTACTCATGATTCAGATAGCCTACCCGGCCTATCGAATAGAGTAACCGGCAGATGGGCAAAGTACCATGCCACAGGAATGCCAGAAGAATACTATAGCTACCCTAAAGGAAAAGTTAGATTTGTTGGCATCCCACTAGATCAAAACTATAAAAAAGTTGACACTACAGATCAGATTAAATACAAACAAATGATCAATTTAGCTGAAGATAAAAAATTACTACTTATTTTAGGAGGAAGTTCAGGCTCCGATACAATAAATAAAATTGCAAGTAGCGTTATACCTAAATTACTTTCTAGCTTTCAAGATTTAATAATTATTTTGCAAGCAGGGAAGGGTAAGGCAGTTAATATAGTAAATGGGAATTCGTTTAACGGTCGTTTAATAGTTAAAGAATATCTAGATCAGTCTTTTATATATAGTGGTGCTGCAGACATTGTTATTACCAGGGGTGGAGCTACTAATTTTGCCGAACTTGCAATCCAGGCCAAGCCAACAATAGTAATCCCTAACCCGTTTCTTACCGGAGGTCACCAGCTTAAAAATGCCCAACAATGGTCAAATTCAAATGCAGCGATCGTACTACAGGAAAAAGATTTATTAATAAACAGCGATGAACTTATAAATTTCGTAAATAAGTTAATAACCGATCAGAACTTAAGGCAAGAACTGAGTGTGAATATTCACAAAATAGCTATACCAGATTCAGCTAACCAGCTAGCAAGATTAATACTAGAACTTGGTAATAAAAAGTAAACGCTTAAAAATATGTTTAAAAAAAAGAATAAAACTCTGCCTAGACGACCGAATTCGCAGCTGAAGTCGAATAAAAAAGTATTTTCGTATTATTCTAATAACCGAAATGATATTAGTAGTACTCCACTTATAAAGACCAATAATCGAACAGTTGATTCTAATATATTAAGCCGTCAAAATAGCGGTACAAGAATAATTACGCATATTCCGACAATCATAGCGACAATTTTGATCTTAACTTCTATAGCATTTGCGACTACGCTAGATAATAATCCTAAAATATTAATTGGAAATATTGCGCAGGGGAATAGTCTTGTTAGGAGTACAAACACTTATCAAACTGAAATATCAAAAATATTGTCGAAAACAGTATTAAATAAATCTAAACTTACGATAAATACATCGTCTGTATCAGCACAGATTCAAGCTAATTTTCCTGAGATAGAAAGAGCTACTGTAACTTTGCCAATACTTGGCAGAAGGCCGATTATTGGTCTGGACCCTAGTGATCCTACTTTAATTCTGTCTAGTTTAGGACGGTCGTATATTATCGGTCGCGACGGCGTAGCTATGATCAGAGTATCTGATTTAGTGGGCAAGTCTCAGCCAACATTACCTGTGATCGAGGATGAAAGCGGGCTCGGGTTAGAGCAGGGGAAACAGGTTCTCACGAAGGAAACAGTAGTATTTATTACATCGTTAATTCAACAGCTGAAGCTTAAGAATATTACAGTTGATACAATAATATTACCTCACATAGCAAATGAACTACATATAAAAATTAGCGGCAAACCGTACATAGTAAAATATAATTTACAGAGTGATTCACGTCAACAGACAGGAACATTTCTGGCTGTAAAGGATAAATTAGAGTCGCAGAACATTATACCGGCAGAATATATAGATGTACGCATCAACGAGAGGGCATACTATAAATAGCTATTAAACCTATCATTAGTTAAATATTATTTATAATATGCTTTCATATATCGCAATCTTACTTAAACGTTCTTCGTGAAGAGTCAGAAAGCTAGTTTACTCCACTCTTCCCTTATAGTTCGTATTATGTTCAGTTAAGTAGAAACATAAAATATTATAAAAAACATATAAAAAAGCCGAAACAGGGTAATGTCAAATATATTACTAAAACCAGAGTAGTAGGGCAATAAAACATATAAATCATTTAAAGTCATGAAAAAGCAAATGTTTCACGATAAGACTGTGGATAAGTCAAATCGTTGTAAACGTAGCAACTTAATTAAGGACTGGCAAGAGTGAGTAGCTGTAGCTTAGTGGAAGCAACTTTAAATAGTAGCATATGCATACTGAGCAGGAATGCGGTAATAACGTCAATAAAGTCTAAAACTCCCCTGTAGAGAGTGACATACTTAATCAACTTAGTATTAATAATTCGAGTCGCAAAATATACATTGTGCGACGTTGTGTTTGTATTTGATTTGTACGCTCTACTGCGTTTGTATTTCAACTATTTTCTATGCTTTGTTAAATATTTAATGTTTATTTACAAATACCTGCTCTTTTGCATTAAGTAGACATTTTTTTATAATTATTACTTACTTGCTTATTTATGTAGCTACTATATATTAGTTCGTATTCTGTTCATAATAGGTTAAATAAAAATGCAGGACTTTTTAAGGTCCTGCATTGGCATAAAATATCGATTAAATTAGAACTGTTGGTAAATAGTACTTTTTTTAGATACTTTAGGGCTTCTAATATCAGCTGCTGTGTTTGAACTATCTAGTTTCTGAGGTGCTTCTAGCTTATGGTACTGAGTACTGGTTACAAAAGTCTGATTATGCGATACAAATATATACATACTTAGGCATCCAATACCGATTCCAACCATTAATATACAAAGTACATCAATAAATTTAGATGATCGATTGTCGCTTAGAATCTGAACTGTTGCTTCCATACTTCTTCCCTATTACGGAGCATATTATAACACGAAACAACAATAAAAGTCAATAGTATGTTCCCTGTTTCTGAATTGTCGTCGATTTATTTTTCGTCGGCTAGAGTGTAAGTAGCTTTTGCTACCCTTTTGAACTGGGACTTCCCTTGAAGGTTTAAAAGAATGGTTGTTTCTTTAACGTATCTGCTTTTAAGTACGCGCTTTACAATTTCATCTCGGTGAAGAGGCTCTTTTGCTTTCTTAAGTACTTCGGTAATAATATCGGCAACTGTACCTTTTTCGTATCCCCACTCTTTTAGGGCATAGATTCCTCTGCCGATTAAAACGAACCTTTTGTCTTTTATAAGTTCATTATGAATTGCCTGGGTAGTGACATCTTTTCGTTTAAAGCTACTGTCTTTTATAGATCCGGCGATTTCATTAAAATGCATGTGCTTGCCGTTCTCTTTTAAAATTACGTAGATTTTGTCACGAATATTTTTCGGGTTTACCATTGGCCATTTAATAAGTCCCCAACGATTATTTAAAGTAGCGAGTTGTTTGCTTACGCTCGCTAAGGCTTGGACATGTTTAGCATCTTTATCATTGATCGCTTCGGCAATCTTTTCTATTGCTTCTGGTTCGCCCATTTTTTTGATAGCTTCAATTATTATGCCGATTTGATCTTTCATCTTCTTCTCGTCATGTATCTGTTTAATACCGACAGCGTGGTAAAAGTGGTCATTATCATCAATAACTGCTAATTTAGGGCCCAATTCAGCTAGAAAAGCAATTCTTGACTGGTCTATTCTGCTATTATCTGTACTAAGCTTAGCGCTAAGATCGGTCACTCTCGCAACATTTCCCATAGCGCTGATATGCTGTTTTAAAGTATTCTGAACTTCATTAATGTTTGGCAGCTTGCCATCGCTTCCAGCTGCTTTTAATCGAAGTACTACAGCTTTTTCGAGTTGTCTTACTCTTTCTCTTGTAATGCCTAGCAATTCCCCGATTTGCTCAAGTGTTTCTTTTCTATCGAATAAACCGAAACGACGAGAAATTATCTCCCGTTCTCGTTCTCTTTCGATTGTACCTAAAACACTATTAACTACTTGTTCTATATTAAAGCTATTTGGTAGTGGATCAGCCATAAATTATTCCTTGTCCGCCTTTGGTTCATACCAGTTATTAATAGTACTTTATAATAAACTATTTATAAAGTCAAGCTATTACACACCATATGCATATTGTAGCACGATTTGGACGTGCTTGCAGTCTAATGAGATAGCAGTACTGTTACATAACAGATGTGAGCTGTGGAAAAACTTCTGTTTTTGTATATATACCACCCCTGTAAATGACGTAAATATTACTTTAATAATCTTATAAGTTGCCCAAGCGGTAACCAACCCATACTCCCGCGAACGATCCCACAGCTCCTAAAAGTATTCCCCATAACCCAAAAAAGTTACCATGATCGAACATACTCCCTATCCAGCTGCCGGCAGTAGAACCAAAAAATATACCTAGATATATTAAATGTTTTGTTTGCATACTTACTTATGTTAACACTGAATGTAAACCAAAAGCATGTTGCATTATCAGAAATAAGTGTTAAAGCATTGACACAATGTCATAAATTTGCTAAAATAGCAATCCGTAAGTCCCGTAATTGGGATTTTGCACCTTATACCCCATTCTAACGGTTCACAAATTTATTTGTGAACTAATTGTTAGATTGTTTTAGAACGTGCTTTCAAAGTTGTTACCCTCCACTTTTATAGCTCGGGGACCTGATCCTCAGCGTTCTAAAACAAACTAATCCCTTTAAGACACCCCATTCTCTTCGGATTATGGTAGTTCCGTTTCGGCGGGCCGCATAGAGCGAATCTAAATGATTCTTGCAATTGCGAGAGGCACAACACATTTTATTATAGTGATTGATGCTTCGCTGGGTGGGCTTGAAGGGTGTAATAGACCTCCAGCGGTGCCCACCCCCTCTGGAGGTCTTCTTTTTTACACGCTATTCGAAGACAAATCGTCTAGTTTCATTTGGCATGGTGCCACCAACTATAAATTCTGTCAGCATTGAATTCACTTCTCTTTTAAGAAGATCCATTTGATTAAGCTCATCTGGATTAAATTTATCTAGTACGAAATTAGCACTGTCGATTTTTGCACTTTGTTCCGAACCGATTCCAATTCTAATTCGGTAATAATCCGGTCCAATTCTCTCAGAAACTGACTCAACACCTTTATGTCCGGCACTACCTCCACCAAGTCGAGTTCTGATCTGACCAAATGGAATATCCAATTCGTCGTGGATCACGACTATATCGGTCGGATTTATTTTATAAAAATTTTCTACAGCTTGTACGGCAGCTCCGCTTAGATTCATGAAAGTTGTTGGTCTTGCCGCAATAACTCTGGCACTTCCAATATTTCCGGATGTAATATGTGCTTTTAGGTCACGCTTATTAACCCATTCCGGAAAGTTTTGAAGTTTAATAAAATCGTTGATTGTTTCAAAACCAATATTATGTCGGGTATTTTCATAATCCTTTCCTATATTGCCTAGTCCAACTACTAGAATTGTCTTATTTAAGCCGAGCGTATAAAGAGGAGCACTGCTGCTTACGTGAGGTTTTTTTTGAAATAAAGCCATATGTATCGATGATACGGTAAAGATGTAATACTGTCGACCAACTAGTCTAGATTAAGCTGAATCAGTCTTTCACTGGCTTTTGCCCATGTTTATGTGTGACGTGTTTTTCTATAAACCAAAACTTTATTGGAGTACCGTTAAATCCAAAGCGCTCACGAAGCTCTTTTTCCATATATCTTTTATAACTCCAGTGTAAGAACTTTGTGTGACTTCCAAAAACTTTAAAGCTTGGAACAGGGTTGTCATCTTCTTGAACTATGTAGTTAAGCTTCGGACTTCGGTTTTTAAGTCCAGCCGGAGGATGTTTGTCGACAACCGTTCTAAGCCACTGATTTAGTGCAGTGGTTTTAAGTCTCATATTCCGTTCTTTTATGATTTCAAGTACAAGATCAAATATCTTTGTTACATTTTGTCCGGTTACAGAGCTAGTAAAAATAAGAGGTGCCCAAGGAACAAAAATATAATTGCGTTTTATTTGGGCGGCCATTTGATCTCTGGTAAAAGGAGTTTTGTCTTCAACCGAGTCCCACTTACTAACTATTAGAATTAAACCTTTACCCGATTCTTTTATCATTCCGGCAATTTTCTGATCAAGTGCTACATTTAGTTCTGATACATCCATAAGCATAAGACTTACATCTGATTGTTCGATAGCACTGAGCGCTCTAATAACACTAAATTTCTCTATACCTTTTTGGATTTTTCCACTTCGCCTAATGCCTGCAGTATCCATTATTTCGACTTCCCGCTCCTGGTATCTAACAACTGTTCGGTTAATATCTCGAGTGGTGCCAGCGCGGTCGGCGACTATTGCCTGTTGCTTCTTGCTGAGGGTGTTAAATAAATAAGATTTGCCGACATTTGGCCTACCAAGAATGGCTATTCTTATTCGATCATCGGCTTCTGTTAAGTTTGCTTTGGGAATAGTTTTAATTAATGTATCGAGCAGATAGTCTATGCCGCTATTTTGGCTGGTACTGGTTAAAAAGATTGGTTTTATACCTAGTTTTTGAAATTCTTCTGGCACAGCTCTCGGTGCTTTATCTTTTTTGTTTACTACCAAAAATACTGGTTTTTTACTTTTTAAAGCTAATTTGGCGACTTTACGGTCTTCTTCTATGATCGGAACATCAGCTTCTATTACAACCCATATAACATCAGCACTGTCGGCTGCCTGTAAAATTTGTTCCTGTATCGTAAACTCAAAATCATCTTCGGCGCTTTTTAGCCCAGCAGTATCAACAAGCCAGAAATCCTGCCCCTGATAAGTAGCTTTAGCACTAATACTGTCCCGGGTCGTACCAGCTTCTCTTGCGACTATTGCTTCGCGCCTATCTAGAATAGAATTAAACAAGCTAGACTTGCCTACGTTTGCGCGTCCTACAATAGCCACAATCGGAAGTTTTTTATTACTCATAAGACATAGATTATATAATCAAATGCTTATATTTACCAGTAGCTAGACTGCCGAGCTGATATTCTCCGAACGATTGTCTATGTAGTTCTTTTACGAAATAACCTAATTTTTTAAATGTTCGCCGAATCTGCCGATTCCTGCCTTCGGTCATACTTATAAAATATGACTTATCGCCACTGCCGTTTTTGATCTCAAATTTACTTATACCATCTTCTAGCATTATGCCAGAGACCGATACCAGTTTTTTGTCGTTATCATTAAGCGGGCGGTTAAGAATTACACTATATATCTTTAATTTTTGGTTCGATGGATGAGTTAAGCTCTGTGACAAGTCGCCGTCATTAGTCATTAATAATAACCCGGAGGATAATTTATCGAGCCGACCGACTGCTTTAAGATTATGAAGCTCAGGAGGCAATAAATTATATATGGTTTTGCCACCTTGACCGTTTCTACTAGAAATATATCCGACCGGCTTATTGAGCATGATAACTTCTAAGTTGCTAGTTTTTGTAATTTTCTTTTGATCTATAATCACTTCATCTGTATCTGTAATATCCTGCCCGATGAGTGCCGGTTTATCGTTTACTTTGATTCGCCCGCTAATCAGAAGCTTATCGGCAGATCTGCGACTGATACCAGTTTTCTGTGCGATGTATTTATTTATACGCATATAAAAATATTATAATGGCATCTTAGCTAAACTTTTGAACACTAATTAAAATTAGAGCGCTATCGAATTGGGATCAATACCAGAACCCTGAGCACCGGATGGCGGAGGGGTAACTGAAAAATTGTCTGAAGTTGTAGCCTTCGGAAGTGAATTTATTACGTCACTTGCCTGTTCTTCTTTTGCAAGCAGCTCATTTAAATCTGGCTTAATAGTAAGATCACTTAATGGCTGGATTATTTTCTTATGTGCTATTGGAGCATCATCCGATTGTTGTCTTTCAGGCCCGCCGGGAGTAGGTAATTCGACTGGAGGTTCATTAGGTACTGCACTCGATGCTGCTTGGACCTCTGGGCTAATAATACCGTCACCCTGATTGTTCTTGGGTTCTTCTACAACGCTTATTTGCTGCGTTTCTTCTACTGGGGGTTGACCTAAACCAGATGGTACGTTACCGTCTAGCTCGCTGACCGTGTCGTTAGCCGCGTCCGGCGTAACTGCTTGAACCGATGATTCAGAATTATTTGTCTGAGGATTACCGCCAGTTGTTTTTTCAACGAATTCATTAATCTGATTTTCAATTTGAGCCTCTTCACTGGCCGTAGTTTGAGTGAGCGAATCATCGATCTTAACACTGGCAGGCGGTTGATCATCTGCGGCTGGAACGCTCGTCGGGGTACTTACTTTTATAGGAGAAGCGAGGGGAGCATTATTATCAGTTGGCGCAGTTGCTATATTATCGCTTACAGCCGTGCTTGGAGAACTTGTTGACGGAGGTGTCACTGGGAGTGTAGGAACCGGTTCTATGACTGGGGCGATATTTGGAATAGCGGTATTTGTGGGTACAGTTGGTGTAGCTAATATCGGCTGCGCAGTTGCTGAGGGTATTACAACAGGGCTGTCAACAATAGCCGCAGGTGCGGTACTAGCGGCAACCTCGCTGACAATACCAGTCTGGTCAGACGGGTTCACTTCTCCATCCAGTACTTCCCGTGCTACTTTGGCAACGTCCTCGAGTGTTACTTGGGACTTGACTAAATATCTATCGGCGCCAAGCCTTTCGGCCCGTGACTTGTCTTCGGCAGCCGACAAAGCAGTCATCATTATTACTTTAGTATTCTTGGTTTCCGGTGTGCTCCTTAATATATCAAGCATATCGAAACCGCTAATCTTAGGCATCATTACATCTGAAATAATCAAGTCAGGTTTCTCTTTTACCGCCATAGCCAGGGCTGCTTCTCCGTCAGGCGCGCTTACGATGTCATAACCTTCTGCAAGTAATCTAGCTTCGTAAATCTCGCGTAGATTATTATCGTCTTCGACTAGCATTATTTTTGACATGTGCTGATTCTAATACCTTGTTAACATTAGTATGTTGCTTATGTTCTTAATTGTATCATGGATAATCATAGTTTATTTAAGAGCTGAGCGGTGATTTAGTTAGTGCTTCAGATTTCTGTAATTCTACCGCTTTTTGCGAGCTTATCCTAGGTATATTAATAAAAAACGTACTTCCTTCATCTAATTTACTTTCAACCCATATTCGGCCGTTATATAGTTCCATAATCTTGCGACATATGAATAAGCCCAGTCCAGTTCCACCGATAGTCCTGGTAGCAGTACTATCAACCCTATAGAACTTTTGGAATAAATGAGGCACGTCTTCTGGCGGAATTCCGGCTCCTGTATCGCGTATAAAAAATTGAACTACTTCATTATTTCCGGTAAGGCCAACAGTAATTTTCCCCTTTTCGGAATATTTGACTGCGTTATCAAATAAATTCGTAATCACTTCTCTTAATCTATCCGGATCTACTTGAGCATAATATAACGGTCTGATAACAACATTACTCGAAGCATTTACTTCTCCAGGCTGATTAGCACCAATAAGAAATTCAAGCAGCAGCCCTTTTTTTTCAGCTGAAAAGCGCGAATTGTCGGTAATTTGTACTAGCAGAGCACCGATATCAACGATTTGAGGGTGGCTAACTAGTCTGCCGTCTTCTGCTTTGGCGCTGGTTAATAAATCTTGAAAAAGTTGACCTAAATGTTGAGTGCTCAAGTGGGCTTTTTCAAGGTAATCTCGAGCTTTTTTATCAATGTTTGCGACTTTTTCATTCAACGCTAAAGCCAAATAGCCTTCGATCGCAGCCACTGGAGTTCTCATCTCATGGCTTGCTGTACTTATAAATTCGGCTCTTTGTTGTTCTTCGGCACGTTCCGAAGTTACATCTCTAAATATTCCGATTACTGCCTCAACTTTATTCTGTTCATTAAGTAGCGGCGACACGCTTATATTTATTGGCGTTTGGTCGTTTGATTTAGTAACAACTACAGCTTTATTGTCTCTAAATGACTGACCATCCCTGAGCACTTTTAAAAAAGGATCCTGATCTTCGTTATATGGTTCGCCTTTAGAATTTACGAGCTTAATTACAGAGTGGTAATCTAAGTTGGTAGCTTCTGTAAGCGGCCATCCTATGATCTTCGACGCCCCATTATTGATTAGTTGTATTAAATTATCTGCGCCGATCATAATTACGCCGTCTTCAATCGAACCGATAATTATATCTGCTTTCGCTTTTTCGTTTTGAACTTCGTTTTTTGTTCCTTTAACTATCTTGGCATATTCGCCGGCATATTTTTTTCTTGTTTTCCAAATGAATAAGAAACTCAGCGTCAAAAGCAGCATCACAATTAACCCACCTCCGAAAAGTCCAATCATGACTATCATGGATGACCCCTACGTGACAGGTTTTACTTTACTGAAAAAAAGCTTAATTTATATGTTATTACCACTTATGTTTATTATGGGTGTTTTAAACTGTTTTTACAAATATTTAATATAAAGTTAACTAGACTCATCACCTCTGTTGTGATAGGCTTTACGAGTTATTTGACATGGCCCCTTCGTCTAGTGGTTCAGGATATCTGGTTCTCATCCAGAAGATCGCGGGTTCGAATCCCGCAGGGGTCACCAGTTTCAGCCTAACGGTTTCTAGGTGGAACCACAATACTTATTCAAGCACAAGAGAGTCCCCGACCTGTTGACATAACTATACAATATCTATACAATATACTTGTATAGATAAGGAGCACTTATGGCTACAAAAACATTGAACATTGCACTAGATGAAAACCTCTTAAAAGAAATAGACAAAACTGTTAAAAAAGATATGGGAACACGTAGCGAATACTTTCGTCGGCTAGCTCTCAACGATATTGAGCGCCGAAAGGAATGGCAAGAACTGCTTGACAGAGGGCGAGAGGTTGGCCGCCAAATGGGTATCACAAACCAAAAACAAGTCGATGAAATTCTAGACGAGTACAAGAGTGAAAAGCGTCAAAAACAAGCCTAGAATTGTCCTCGATACTAATATATGGATTTCGGGCTTTGTATTTGCTGGACAACCAGGCTTAATTCTTGAACTATTCGGTTTAAACGAATTACGTGTTGTGATAAGCGAGGAGTTGTTAAGCGAGCTAAGGCGCGTTATAGCTCAGCGATTCCCGTTATTTGAGGCGAACGTAAAACTACTAATTGAAGCTATGCGGCAGCATGCCGTGGTGGTTCAACTTGGTGGTCAAACTGTTTCCGTCAGCCGTGATCCTGATGACAACAAAGTTATTGAAACTGCACTAATTGGCGCCTGTCAGTATATTGTCACTGGCGACAAAGACTTATTAGTTCTAGAAAGTTACAAAAACATTCTAATTGTTACCCCAATGACCTTTCTTGATTTGCTCAAGTGAAGTTGATTTCGCCGTTAACCTAATAAGAGGCCGAACTCCTTCAATATTTCATCTAAACGAAGTAAATCAGAGTAAAGAGTGTGCCACCTAGCGCCCACCGAGCTCACCATTTTATCTACTTATTAGAGAGCTACGAATCGGATAGAGTCCTTATAACGTTTTGCAAAATTTTTATCAAGAGTTATAAGTTCTTGGCAGTTGAACCTTAAAGCACACGCAAGTTGTAAGGCGTCCTCGAAGTCATTGCCTAACTCAAATTGTCGTGCCCAGTAGTAATCTTCAGGTTCAATGGTGAGTAAATTGCATGAGTCAATAATCGAGGCAATCAACTCATCATCAACACCTGCTTGCCTACCAAAATGCCAGCACAAATGAACGCTTAGCATGCTGATACTTACTTCATCGTAAGTGCTTAGTACATCCCTGACCTCATTATATCTAAACCTACCTGGTACAATTAGTTCAATTAGAACATTAGCGTCAAGAAACACCATATTTCTTGGACATATCCTTGTGGTAGCGCTCTATGTATGACTCAGTAGGATCAAGAGCCCCTTTTTTCTTATTGACTGTACTATGAATTTCTTCTGCAACACTAAGTATTTGTTTGACTCCATGCGTGCTTCTAGCAATCTCAGTAGATTTATTTAACAGAGCGACTACTTTTGAACGATTTAGTACTGCTACCTCTTGACCCGACTCAAGACTTTTCAAAAAGCCAACAAGATCTTTTCGGATATCTTGGGTATTTATGTAACGTATATCTGACATTCACTTAGCATAACGTAAACGTTACGTTTGTGTCAAGGAGTCTTTACTTACTCCATTTTCTCGAATAGTTTTATGGAACAATGCAAAAATATGTTCCATATAAATCCCGTTGAGCTCACCATAGGAAAGTTACAGTTTAAGAATAGCGTCCAAATGTCATCATTGATGATTGAGCGCTTTTTCTTATCTGTTAGTTGATTCGATTCTGTTATGCGGCAAGCAGTATTTTACAGAAGCCCATATTGTTAAATATAGGACAATATGTTAAAATATACAAAGTTATGCCTGAGCGCCTTGTCCTACAAATAACTGGTCAGCCCGGAGCCGGTAAGACCGAAGCCTGTAGGTATTTAACTGAAAATTATGGTTTCACATCTATTTTAGTTAGCGACTTAATACGTGAATATGCAAATCCCAGGGGAATAATTTTGAGGGAGCGTGCTGACTACAAGTTTGCACATTCTGAATTATTGAGAGAATTAGGACAACAGGCGATATCTGAAGCTGTTCTAAACACGCCGACAGATTTGGTATGTGTTGATGGGATACGAGTGCCAGCGCACGCCGAAAGGCTACACTGGTATGGAAAGATAATAGCGCTACATTGCCCGCCTGTAATACGTTTTGAACGGGCTAATCAAAGAAAAGGTGAGCTTGACAAGGCCAGTTATGAAGATTTCTTAGGTGATGAAGAATTGGAATCAAGAAACCCTGACGAGTTCGTTCAGGGTACTTTAACTGTTATGGAAATGGCGGACTATGACATAGACAGCTCGCAGCCCTTACCCCAAGTGCTAGATAAATTAGACGCTTTCATAATCCCTTTACTTTAAATAACTAAATTGCTCGCCAGTAGTTCATTCCACCTAATAATTTCACACATTACACCTTTATAGTTTGCAACAACTCAAATCCCCTCATAAAGGATATTTTTACTATTTCCTGTCCAGTCTCTGATTCATCAGTCGGAAGAAGTTTTGATATAACTGGCAAAGTAAGCTTGGGTTCAAATTGCGGAGTAACATTGTTTATTGATAGCACTAGTCCGTTTAATGACCAAAGTTGGCAATATGTTCCACCGTCTGCCCGAAACGGAAGTGACGAAAGTGCGTATAGTCCAAATATAGAAAATGTTGATAATAAAGGTATCTTGACTATCTCGATTGACTTAACTGGAAATAAAGTTTTGATTCAAAGAACGGCTGTAGCCGGTAGCTATAGTTATCAATATCGACCGGTTGAAGTTGGAAAACATACATTTGATTTTTTTGTTGACCAAGCAGCTTGTCCAAAAGCACCACCAGGGGGATTTAGTTGCAATGCCATTATCGAACACATTGGACCAACGCTTTTACTCAATATCAAATAATATTTTAAATTCACTTTAGATTCATAATATCGATTTAAAGATCAATGCTTTTTAATGTTTTTATTTGAAAAATTATTTGGTCCCAAATTATGTGAATATGGTTCATAATTACGTTCTCAAATAGACTTTTTAAAACCGGACAATCTCTAAAGATTAAGTATTGAACAATCAATCAAATTACAGTTAGCTTATTCAGTTTAGTTCAAATTTGATATGATTAGTTTAGTAAACTATAATTTTGACCAACCTGGGTTAATAGTTTGGCAAGCTTAGCTGAT
This sequence comes from Saccharimonadales bacterium (SeqCode), assembly GCA_038216175.1. Taxonomy (GTDB): domain Bacteria; phylum Patescibacteriota; class Saccharimonadia; order Saccharimonadales; family OMJO01; genus JBBQQG01. The sequence goes on along the minus strand of JBBQQG010000007.1, from coordinate 27,309 downwards.
AGTAATATTCCAAATAATTTGAATTAAACAATAGTAATCTAACAATGTCATTAACACGAAAAATACAGAAACCTAAAAGCCTCATGATTTTTGTAGTGATTTTTGCAGCTATTGGTACATCTATTCTTATTTTCGTTCATGCCAGTTCTCCTACAGCTAGTTTTGAACCAGAAAGCGGAACTATTAAATCACCGGCGATTGTCGGCTCAGATCCACTGGCTTCAAATGGGATTTATCTACAATTTAAAAAAGCTTCAATAAACGGCCACGGCGCCGCCTATAATCAGCTTGGGTTCTATCCTGGCTTTGCCAACGTTAATGGCTATACGGCTTTAGAAGCATTCATAGGTCATCAAACCAAGTACGTAGTTCAATTTGGCGGCGGAGATGTGCAAAGTCTTGAAGGAAGTGTGTGGGGTCAACTAATAAATCAAGCGGCTACCCCACCAACTGCTTTCCAGACTCTTAACAAGCGTTTAACATTTATCGAAACAGTTCCACTAACTCTCAACACTACTGGTACGTCCACTGGAGAACGTGCCGCAGCCTTGCAAGCAACTACTTCAGGAGCTAATGATTCTTCCTATAATGTTGTCGCAAACTATTTAAAAACTGCTGGATATCCCAATGCTATAGTTCGTATTGGCTGGGAGTTTGACGGTACTTGGTACCCTTGGGCTGCCCCTGGTGCTGAACCACAGTATGTTCAAGCTTTTCAGCATGTCGTTAGATTATTTCGATCGGTTTCACCAAACTTTCGTTTCGATTGGAACGGCGACCCTAACCTGATGCCTACCGAAGCGGCGGCTTATCCAGGCGATAGTTACGTCGATATTATCGGAATGGATGTCTACGATAAAGATGCACCAGTAGCTTGGAATTCGTCTACACAGACTTGGTCAAATCCAACAGCTGCTTGGAACACAATATTGCCTAGCTTACAATGGCAACGCAACTTCGCAATATCTCACAGCAAACAAATTAGCTACCCTGAGTGGGCACTTAGCGGAGTAAATTCAAGCAAACCTTCAAACGTCGGCGGCGACAGCGTAACCTTTATTCAAAATATGCATGACTGGATGGACAGCCTACCTGCTAGTGGCGGGGGAAGTTTAGCTTATGCAACCTATTTTAATGAAGATGCTGGAGATGGAAATCATAGAATAAATGCCAATTTTTTTCCAAATGCATCGACTCGATTTAAATCTATCTTTGGCGGACCCTAATAAATTCTGATCTAGAAAGTATCGAGCATAAGCGCATCATTCATTATTTTGATAAGATCATAGTATGCTAAAGACCAAGGCTCGAAGAGCATCAAAAATGACTAAAAAAGCTAACTTTAACAGCATCAGTTCCAAAAGACAACAGCTAGCCATATATATAATAGTTTTTGCGGTTTTTGGTGGAGTACTTCTGTCTCTGAGCCATGCCACGGTCAGTCCCACAGTCAGCATAGAACCCGAGAACAGTGTTTTAAATAAAGCATTCTCAGGAAATGATACAAATGCTTCGAGTGGAAAATATATACAGTTTGGTGCGGCTGCTCCTGATACATTTGTCTTAGTCGGCCAGAGACTTGCATATACTAGAAATAACATCAGCCAGTTTAAAACGGCCAATGCGGCCTTGCTTGGGGCTGCAAACTACTATTTAAATGCCAAGGTTACGTCTGTAATGGATAAGAATCAGCTGGCTGCATCTGGAGATAAGCACGATTATCTCAGCTTATCACCTTATTTCTGGCCAAATCCGGCCACATCAAACGGATTACCATATGTTTATCGTGATGGCCAAGTTAATCCAGAGTATTATGATGTAACCGATCATCAAGATTTCTTGGACCTTGTTAATGCCACCAACGCTTTAATGCAGGGCTATTACTTTACTCGCAATTCAATATACTCGACAAAAGCTGAACTTATGATACGAACATGGTTCATAGATAGCGCTACTAAAATGAACCCCAACCTAACTTATGCCCAGCTTCAAAAAGGCAGCACGACGCATAATACCGGCGCAGCTACTGGAGTGATAGAATTTTCAAACTTGCCACAGTTGATTGACGACGTCAAGATATTGCAGACCACGCCAAATTGGACATCAAATGACCAGACTGTTTTTACAACTTGGTGTATTCAATATTTGAACTGGTTGCAAACAAGCGCTTTTGGCATATCTGAAACGGGAAATGCCAATAATCATGGAACTTGGTCTAATACTCAAATTGCTAGCTTGGCCGAGTTTATAGGCAATCACGCTGTTGCACTTGCAGCCGTGAATAAGGTTAAGGGACTTATTAGTACCCAGATTGCCCCGGATGGCAAGCAAACTGGAGAACTTACTCGCACTAAGCCGTGGAACTATTCGACTTTTAACCTCGCAGGCTTGATATCTATAGCCCAGATCGGAATGCACGAAAATGTTAATCTGTGGACTTATACTGCTCCAAGTGGTGGCAGTATTCATAAAGCTTTGGATTTTCTAGCACCATATGCAAATGGGACAAAAGATTGGCAGACGGATTTTTCCTATGATATTGCTACAACATTCGCGGCTTATGATTTGACTAACCAGTTGCGTCAGTCAGCTTCCTCTTACAATAACCCTGTCTATAGTACAGATGCTGATTTAAGTCAGACGGTAAATTTGTCCAAGGACTATAGCCCGCTACTGTATTGAGACCTGATACTATCACAAAGTCCATTATTTGTTAGTTGTTATGCTACTATTTAAATAATTCATTTACCACGGGATTAAGAAGTTTTTATAGTAATAATAATATTCATATATGAATAATCTACATAAAAAAATAAGACCTATTACCTTTGTATATATAGTTTTATTTGCATTAGTTGGCTCATATCTTGTGTTCAGAAGTTTTGCAACTTCTTTTTCGACTTCGGTTGAGCCCGAAAATATCACTATTAGCGCTCCTGCCCATACCATAAACGACAGCCTGGCTTCCAATGGAAAAGCTATCCAGTTTACTGCAGCCAGTACTGGCGGCTCTGGCATGTCTGGACTTCATATCTCTGGAAGTAGTATTTTGAACGGCTCAAATCAACAAATGCAAATGCACGGAGTGAACTTTTCCGGTTTTGAATATTCTTGTCTGACTGGTGATTTAAATGACGGTCCAATTCCGCCAAATATTGCGGAAATTAACGGAATGAAATCTTGGAATGTAAATAGTGTTCGCATCCCTCTCAATGAGGACTGCTGGTTAGGCTTGCACGGTATTGCGGCTACAGTTTCTGGGGCAAATTACCAAAATGCTGTGGCGGCTTTTGTTAATCTGCTCACAACTAATAACATATCAGTAATTCTCAATCTACATTTTAACGGCGATGGTAATACCAAAGCTGTCGAGCAAGAGCCGATGGCTGACCGGGCTCACAGCAATGACTTGTGGGCAAGCATAGCTAGCAAATTTAAGTCAAATAGCGCGGTAATGTTTGAACCTTATAATGAGCCGCATCTTAACGATGTAACAGTAACGGGCGGTACCGCCTGGGGATGCTGGAAAAGTGGAGGATGCGCAGTCAAAGGCAATAACGCTGGCGACGGCAACTTTGTGGTGGCTGGAATGCAGGAAATGCTAAATGCAATACGAGGTACGGGAGCTAATAATATAGTTGTGATAACTGGTGAAGATTGGGGTGCAGATCTAAGTTCTTGGGTAGCTAATAAGCCGACCGACTCTATAAATGAATTAGCAGCTGGTTGGCACACTTACGGTGACGGTTTAAGCTGTGGATCTTCTGCTTGTTGGAATACTACCCTTGCCAGCGTAATTACTAACGCGCCGATTTTAACTACAGAGATCGGTCAACTACCTCCACAAACTAGTTGTGCTCATGATTATATCGATCAGGTCATGTCTTGGCTGGACTCTCATAACCAACAAGGTTATTACGCCTGGACATGGGGTCCGTTTAGTTGTGGCAGCGATCCTGCTTTACTTAGTGCTACTGATTCGAATTGGACAGGTATTCCGTCACAAACCTATGGCGCTGGCTACAAGGCTCATCTTTTGATCAGGCCTTAACAAAGTTTAAAAGTTATTGAGTAATGTGTTTTACTCTGTTGATATCAAACCAGTTTGATGTGCTTGGTCAAGCGCATCTAGTCCGGTGTTAACTGTTTCTGTCGCATCGGCAATCGCACGTAAAATTGATTCGCTGGACTTAACGACAGAAAGGCTATTAATAAGTGCAATGTTCCCAGCCACAACCATTCGTGCTCTCTCATCGTCAGCGATACCAAATCCTGGCTCCCGTTCTACCCGACTTCTTAGTTTTTTGCTTCCTATACTTTCAAAGCCCATCTGGGCTAGTTCTACCTCAGCATCAGATATACTAAAACGACCTACTAAAATTCTTGTCTCAGCACCATTAAATTCCATATTTTTATCCTTTCTTCTGCAGATTACTATAAACCTGTTAACTACAGGTGCAAGCATAGGCGATTTGAATTCTAATTAGCCATTCAAACTGGTATTAAACTAAACATTTTCGCTGTAATTTCACGGGCAAGCATGTGGAAGCTATAGTTTATTTCGTGTCTTTCAGATTCGATTAAGCGGTGTTCCTGGAAAGTGAGTGCCGGTCTGTCAGAATAATCTCGCCACGTTTTTAAAATTAAATGGTTAGTTCTTTGTCTCCCCTTTTCCATAGATTCTATATCGGGTGGACAAGGTTCATTGTATAAGCAATCACTATCAAAATCGCCATTTAATATTTCATTAAATATTTTTTGCCTTGTCGAAAATTTATTTATATATGCCTGCTTAGTTTCTATAATTTCCGATACCATAAGACACTCGTCGGCGTAGTCTAGATATGGTTTAAGAATTTCTGAAGATTCAACAACTTTAATCGGACTTTGACTGTTTGCAATATCTACTGCACCCTGAGCAAAATATATAGAAATATCTTCAGCGATTTCAGCTCTTCTTTTCCAATCAGCTACGCTATGTTCTTTATCTGCCCATTGGTCCGGAAGTATACGATCTTCAAATTCAAAATTTGTTACGAATTTTCCAAATTTAAGTTCTTTAACTTTGCCATCAGGCAGCTCCATTACTGAGTTAATAGACAGTTTACTTTCAGTTTTAAGTTCTTCAAACTGCACTTTATGATGCACGACAGGATCAGTTTGTTCTTTGACACTAATTAGCACAGAAGCGATTTCTTGAACCGAAATATCGTAAATATGAGAAATACTAAGCAATGCCTGGATGCCATTTGTGGCATCCGGAAAATACTGCGTCAAGGGGTTAAGAATATCATCAAGCTGATATTCGTTTATTAAGCGGTACACTTCCGCTGTGGCGCTAACTTCAATTTCGTATTCATCAGGCCGATATTCCTGAAATACGCTTAGTTCAGCTTGCATGCTGTCAATCGAGTTCATGATTTAGACTTTACTAACATCTCATTCATCATTTCGGCTATAACACTTGCCTGCTTGTCATGTGATGTAGAATAGTGGACAAAAATTCCGTGGATAGTTGTACTGCCTCCGTAAAATGCTCCACTTGGATTTAGATAGTCATTATTTATATGGAGTCCGTATGCTCTAATGCTTTCTTCGTAGCTTGTGAATGTTTTGGCACAGGACATTGGGCAATTGTCGAATGCCGCATCGCCGAATAGATTATTTTTAGCTATCGCAATATCGGAACTGCCCCATGAACTTTCATTCGCAGCGTGGGCTGCAGCGAAAAGAGCGTTAATACCGTAAGTTTTTTCTAGTGACACAAAAACATAGCCGTAGCCGTGTAATTTAGTCCCCTCAAGCGCTTTATCGAGCTGTTCTACCGTCATGCCGGAGCTACTCCTAACATCGGTATCCATTGAATAAGGAGGTAAAGCTATATTTTCTGCACCCTTTGCTTCTGGATTAGTAGTAATATCGCTGCTGGCGCCAGTTAATGTTTGTTCAGATTTAATCGGTGATTCCGTCTTTTGCACCTCTGTTTGTGGTTGCGGCAGAGCGTCCTTCGAAAATACTGAAAAATGTATGTGAGATTTATGTTCTTGAATTGTCGAATCGCTATACTTTGCATCAACCCCGTTATTTAGCGTAGTAGTTCCATCAGGCGGGTTGGCCCAGATAAGTTCATTAATACCAAGTGCAACATGATTATCGTAAAGTAGTCGGTAAACTTCTGGACTGCTTTGATCTATGCCTATATCAAAAGCTTCTCCCCGGTAATGATTGCTACCTGGCGCATGCTCGCCTGTTGTGAAAGAACTGATAGAAATATGATGTTTCTCGGCTAGTGTTACTAAGATCTGTAGCGCACGAACGCTAGGTACTAAGCTATCGGGATTTCCGGTGTCGTGTGCAAAAGTTTCTCCGGTATTTTGAACGCTTTCTATATATTTTTTTACTCTGTCATGTGGAGAATTATCTACTGAAATATTGGGATCTGTTAATATCTCAGTTGCTAAAGTTTTGACATTTGCAGGCTGACTTTCTGCCGAAGCGACAACAGATGGGTCAGGCTGGCTTATCTTTGGAATAATAGCTGATCCTTTGACAACGCTACGTTTTAATTGTCTAAGGTGGGAGGTTTCTGCCATAACCACGGCAATTTCTTTTTCAGATATATTTGGCATTACAACTTTGTCGCCTATTTTTATTTCATAAGGATCAATACCGGGATTGGCACGAAAGATCGAGTTTAATGCAGATTCATGGGAAGTTTTATTTACTGCGGCAATTATCTGAGATAGAGCCCATAAAGTTTGGGATCTACCACTAATAGTTATCGTAGTACTTTTATCTATAGAGTTAGCTTCTGAATAGACCTTCGCCTCAGTTGTTTTCGGCTGATCGAAGTGTATTATTACCGGTTCTGGATGATTGAATATCAGAACCTGGCCTGGAAAATATTTTTCGGTGTCTATATTGCTGTTGGCGGCTATTTCATCTATCATGCTGGCAGTTACATAGCCGTAGTGGCCCCTTACCGCATCCCAGATAGTATCTCCATATTTTAATTCGTAAAAATCAGATTTGGGTTTACTGTTATCGGCTTTTTCAGTTTTAATAGATTTTATAGAAAGAATGTCTCCTATGTGAATTTCGCTTGGATTTGATAATTTATTGTCTGCTACAAATTTTTCAACGTCTTGAATTAGAGCCCGGCTGCTATCGTGGGTAGTCTGCTCTACTATATTCCAGGGATTATCGTTCTGCTGCACAGTGACTGTTCCGTCTGGATGTTGTTCAAATGCTCCTGCCGGATGGGCTGAGCCGGCCACTAATACACCGGCAAGAGTTGTGCCGATTAGTACTGCACCACCAGCCCGATTTATCCAGTTTTTCTCGTTTGACTGATCTATTTCTGGGTTATTTGACATTTTGTCCTCCTTAATTTGTTAAATTGTTACCAATATTATCGATTCTTATACGCAGTTAGAGTAATTAGGGGCATGGAATAGTGTTGTGTCTGGTAGACATATGAACGGCGATAGTGGAATATCAATCGAATCCGTTTAAAATGTCTACCAGACACAGCCACCAGTTCACGCGTCCTGGTCGAAAACTTCCGATTGGTTGGGACGAGTCTTCTCGGAAACCCGCGACAAGCGAGGGCGGAAGATCTTGATCAACGGATCGGCAAAATAGATGATGCCTGCCAGCCATGCCAGCGAGACGATCAATGCAACTTTGCTGACTTCATCATGAGTCACCGATTTGATGACGCTGGAAGTTCCAGCGACATAGTCGATGACCATCGCGATGAAGTACGCGATCGCGAAACTCACAATCCGCATCAGCAGGTTTCTAATCCAGAACTTCCTTTCGGCTGCGGCGTACCGCTTGACCTCGGGACTTCTGGGCAGCTCCTGCCATTTCGAGTTGTCTTCGACACCCAGTTTGGAAAACTTGGTTCTAGCCATTAAAAGCGGCCTTTCTGTAAAGTCGACTTACGGTGAGGTGCTTCCATGCCCTCTAACTGCGTATAATTTCGTAACTACATGATCGGAAAATTGAGCATATCATCAGGAGTTATTGGGGGTGAAGCGGGAGTCGCTCGGGCTGTTTTGCCGCAAAACGACTCCCGCGAGGTCACCTCCTTCCGTTGTTTGAGCCCAACACGCTGGCCGAAACGCGGCACTCTATATTGTCGGGATTGTCGAACTTGTAGCCCTTAAACGTAGCCGATGTCAAATCGACTTTGTTCTGGTTGAAGTTGGGCGTACCGACGACGAGGTTGATTTTTACCTTACTGGAGTCGATGCCTTTGGCAGCGGCCTGCTTGAAGTAAGCGATTTGGATCGCTTCCCAGGTATTGTTCCAAGCAGCTTGTAGGCACTTTCCGTTACCGATCAGTTCCTGGGCGTATGCCAGGGCTGCTGGAGTCAGCTTGTTGTTTTCGCTGACCCACCACGCGGCATCGGTGATCTTGCCGATCAATCCTTTCTTGAAGTTGATATTGCCGGCTGTTGCCACCATGTCGACTCGCGGTCGGTGGATGTCGATTGACGCTGACGGGATGTTGACAAGCCAACCACCATTGGGGGTTGATTGGATGTCGGCACCGCCGTTTACGCACGTGTCGACGTCGCCGATGGCCTTGATATAGACGGTGTCCTTGCGGTAGTCCCAGTGCCAAACGAACGACAGCTGGTGAACCTTCTTGCCCTTAACCGGCACGATCTCATGGATGAGAGCGCGACAATCGAGAGTTTCAGGATCAATTCGCGGTACTTCAATCGGTCCGGCGGCGGAGATCGTTGTCTTGGACTTGTTGCTCCACGGCGTCTTGATGTGAAGGCTGATGCCCAAACTGTTAAGCGTGAACAAACACGCCAAAAACAACGCCAACCAACCGAACTTGCCTGAATGCTTTCTGATTGACTGAACTTTTCCCACAATGATCCTCCTTGGATCTATTATTTCGGGGGCTTACGAACTCGGATACATACCGATGATATGCTCCGATCATGTAGCTACGCTGTTAAAGTACTAGCGATTATTTCGCTGGATATTGGTTAGTTACAAATAAGCTCAACTTGTGGGCAAGTCGAGCTCTTTTTTACGAGAAGCTTCGACTGTCCGGTTTCGCTACTAGTTCCGCGTATCCCAAGCGACCAAATACAGGATCACGCATCATCACTTACAGCCTATTTGTAAAAGCAATTATCTACCTATTATTAATTATTGTCAATATTAGTTTCTGTTCTAATTTATTCAACAGTGCTTTTTAGACGATGTATAATTAATAATATGAAAAAATATATTAATCTTTTGTCCAGAGTTGGTATTTTGGTAGTTATTTTTGGAACTATTTATATGGTTACACAGCAGTCTCTCAGGCAAAGTGCTTATGATCCATCTATTCAAATAGCCGATGATACGCTAGTCCAGCTTGATAAATCATATGATAGCAAAACTGTCACTCCACAAGAATTGACTGCCGGCCAGATTGATATCAGCACAAGCCTCAAGCCGTTTATCATGATTTATGACAAATCCGGTGATCTGATAAGCAGCAACGCCCGACTGGATAACGCTGTGCCAGTTGTGCCAAGAGGAGTGCTGACTCACGCATCAGTTGGAAATGACAATATGGTAACTTGGCAGCCTCGTTCCGGCACCAGAAGCGCTGTTGTGGCTGCTGCCGGCGATCACTACTACGTAGTTTCCGGGCGTAATTTGCGAGTAGTCGAGAAACGTGAATTTCAATCTTTGTCTTTGTCTGCCTTCGGCGGTTTAGTCTGTTTAGTGATAGTTTTAGGAACTGATTGGTTAAAAACTTATTTAGACCAAGCTAAAAAGTAGTTTTTATTATATCTAGCTTAAAGATCCCTGATATTGCCGAACGCTACGCGTTTTAGGATAATGCTTTGCATGTTAGCCATTGAAGCCGGCACCAGCGTAAATTCGCCATAGCGGTTGTTGACTATATCGGCCGCTCTTGCCAGCGACCGGGTATCGAGCCGCGAGTCGTCGAACAAGCCGAGTTGCTCCGGGCTGGAAGGATGCAGGTTGTACACAGTAATGCTGATGTTGGTTGCCCGGGCGGTTATTATAATCTGGTTAAGCAGCCGCTGGGCAGCCAAAAATATATCCTGGGTTGAGTAGACAAAGTGGCGGAGCTTCTTGCCTTCTCCCCAGTAAGTCCGGTCTTCAAAACTAATCATCAGGTGGATACCGCCCGCCATATAGCCGGCTTTTCGAAGCCGCCTTCCACATTTTTCACAAAGTTTCATAAGCAGCCGCGACAGCTGTTCTTTGTCTTTGGTTTTGTCGCCGATGGCATATTGCTGGCCGAAAGATTTGCGGCCGAAGTCCCGGCTGTCTACCTCGTGCCCCCTTAGTCGCAAATACCAGTAATAGCCAACCATACTTTTAAATACCTGATTTTTCAGTAGCGTCAAAGGCGCGTCTAAAAACTGGATCGGCGTATGTATGCCGTAAATGTTTAATCTCGCCTGGTAGAGGACATTGATGCCGGGCAGATCGGTCAGGTTGAGGCTGCTGTAAATTTGCCTGAGATTATCGCCGTTAATCGTATCCAGACCGTCCGGTTTGTGCAGCCCGGCTGCCAGTTTAGCTAAAAACCGGTTGGGCCCGATACCGACGTTGACTGTAACGTATTCGCCGAGTGAGCGTTTGATGTCGTTTTTTATGTCATAGCCCACTTCTTCCAGCCTCTTGCCCCGCTGGACAGCTGTTGATTGTTTAAAATCGACAATGAACTCATCAACTGATTTTGGCACCACCTCATCGGTATAGTTGAGCAGTACTTTTTTAAACCGGCGGTGGGCATCAAAATATTTTTCAGGATCTGGCATCATAATGATGACGTCCCGGCTTAACATACGCGCCTCGCGGACATTTACACCCAGCTTAATGCCCAAGGATTTAGCTTCATAGCTTGAAGCTATCACCGCCCCCCTAGGGGTATCATAAGCGGCGACTGCCACCGGCCGGTTTCTGATTAGCGGGTTAGCTTGCTGCTCAATAATGGCAAAGCAGCTGTTAAGATCGATATGCATTATTAGCGGACGGTTGTAGTTAAGTGCTAAGTCCATCGCTTATAGCCTCCAGAGTCCAGTGCAGGTTGCTGGTATCAAGATTCAGCCTGAACCACAACGATTCTTGCTTATCGACTAGTTCGAATATATGGTGGAGCGTCTGGCCGTCGCGGACGGTATGGTGGTAGCCGATACTGCCGACCGGGTAGTCTTTGTTCTGCCAGCTGATAAGATGTGGTAGAGCAACCCGTTTTTTAGGGCTGTAATACATCACCACCCCTACTTCTTCATTAATTTTTTCACGCATGATTGTACTCCTTGCTAGAATTAGATTATGTGCGGACGTTATACGCTTTATCAGACCGAACAGCTGGCACCTAGATTTAATCTGGCCGCCAAGCCGAAATTTATATCCCGGGACAACTATAATGTGGCTCCGGGACAACAGTTGCCGGTTATTGTGCGTAGCGGCGATAAGACGGTGGCTGAAGTTATGAAATGGGGCTTTGTGCCGTTTTGGTCGAAAGATCCGACTAGAGGCCTTCGTCCGATAAATACGGTATCGGAGTCGGCTTTCGAAAAACCAATGTGGCGTGAAGCCGTTAAACATCACCGCTGCCTGGTGCCATCGCGCGGATTTTACGAATGGAAAAAGATTTTTAAAGCTGACGGCAAGCTTGATCGCAGGCAGGCTTACTTTATTCACCCCAGAGATCAAGAGCTGTTCGCTTTTGCCGGTATCTATAGTGTCTGGCGAGACGCTGAAGGCCATCCCTTCCCGACCTTCTCGATCATGACTACTGGTCCCAATAAGCAGATGGAAAAGATTCATAATCGCATGCCAGTAATTTTAAATCCAAAAGAAGAGACCGATTGGCTAAATCCGTCATATGACCAAACTGGGCAGCTGGCGAAGCTGCTAGATCCTTACGACGACGGAAAACTTGATATATATCGGGTAAGCGATGAAGTGAATTCACCGAGCAATAATGATCGCAGTCTGCTAAGCGAAGTGGCGGGTTCATGAGCTTAGCCTGACGTTGACTAATGTCCACTGGTCGTCTTCCAGCCTTAGCCGGAAAGTCTGTTGACCATCGCTTAGATCAAATAAGCGGATCAGGTGCTGGCCCTTTTGAACGATATAAGAAAGCCCAGCGTCGATAAACGAATAGCGCTCATTCTCGACGGTGATCGTTCGCGGAACGCCTTTGACACCGCGCTTGTTTACAAATCTGTATGAATTAATCTCAATTTCTTTAGTCATATCCAAACTCCTTTTAAAAATCACAAAAAACTGGTTGAAACACTACCAGTGAACGGGTTTGGTGGTAGAAAGCTGATTGCCAAAAACGATTAACCGCTCGATAACGTTTTTGTAAGCAAGAAGCTGTATTTGTGATTTGAACAGGCAGGGACCTTAAGTATGCCGATTCTGGAATATTGGATAAGTCTGTGAGTGGATGGTCTAAATAGACTCATACCCACACGACTGCTCTTATTGTGGATCAAACTGAAGTGGCTGACAAGTCTGGAAATTTTAGCGAGTTTATATTTTAATCTTTTCTAAATAAGCTACTAGCTCCCGGGGAGTGATATCGGCTTTAATGATATAGCCGTCGGCATGCTGTTCGGTTGCAGCCCGGCCTTCTTCACCCTGGTCAAGGTTGGTCGTCAGAATAATTTTACCGTGAAGCTTAGGAGTCTTAGACGGGTCGCGCAGAGTCTTTAATATTTCAGTGCCCATAAGATTGGGAATCATAATATCGAGTAAAATAATATCGAACATGTCGGTTTGGGCCTGCTTCAGTCCCTCTATGCCGTCTACAACATTGGTAACGGCATAACCGGCTTTGGTCAGCGCCCTGGTATAAAGCTCACTGATAAAGTGTTCGTCTTCGATGCACAGAACTTTAATAGCGTCGGTTTTATTACCGGTCGATGGAGCATCTGAAGCTGGTTGAACAAAACTTGTGTCTTCCACTAACTACCTTCTATACAAACTATGATTCTTGATCCAACCGTGGGCATTGCGCACGATACCATCATTATTACCTGCCTTAAGTTCTGCCGCAAGTTTACTAGCTGGCAGTATAGTAAATCCAAATGTGCTGCCTTCACCCTCGTGTGACTGGACCCATATCTCACCACCGTGAGCGCTGACAATCGACTTACAGATATAGAGACCTAACCCGGTGCCACCTACCTGGTTTGAAGTTCTGTGATTGCGGTAAAATTTATCAAAAAGATTTGGGATAACGCCGATCGGAATACCGGTGCCATGGTCCATGACTGTCGTTTGGATATATCCTTCTTTATTTAAACGTGAGTCAATTGTTATAGTCCCACCGTCCTCGCTGTATTTAATTGCATTGTCTATGAGATTATTTATGACTTCTATAATACTAACCTTGTCGACGGCCACCGGTGGCAGATCTGATGCAATATTTAGACTAAGTTTCCGGTTATGAACAGTCGCGCGCAAATTCAATTCTTGGCAGGCTGCACTTAGTATCTCTTGCCAGTTGTCTTGATTTAATTTTAGGACTAGCTGATTTTGTTCTACCCTGGCTACATTTAAAATATTATTGAAAAATGCGCCGAGTTGCTGGGCTGAAACTATCATTTTTTGCATAAAGCCAGCCAGTTCCGGGTCTAGTTTTCCTTCTAACTCCTCCTGAAAAACTTCAATGTAACCGCGGAGCATTGTCAGCGGGGTCCTAAGTTCGTGTACTGCCAGCGCAATAAAACTGATATCTTTGTCATCCTGGTCGTACTGCTTGGTGTGATCAAAAAGTGTCACGATATATTCACTGCCGCTGGGGTTATCACGATTATAATAAGCTGCGATATCGCACTGGCGAAGTTCTGAATCTGGAAGTCTGACATGAACCCGCTGCCAGAAAGCCGTATCGGTCACTTTATTTTTCTGACAGTCGATAACCCACTCTTCGAGGGTATGCTCATTAGAAAACTCGAAATTGAGTGTCTCATAAAGCGGTTTTCCGAACAAATGGGCACTGTCAACTTTGAAATACTCCATGGCAGTATCAGATGCGCTTACTACCACTTGCTGTTTGTTAAATACAAAAAGCGGCAGCGGCAAATGACTAACAATATTTGCCGACTGGATCATAGTTGTTCGGTGTTCGACAAGTGATTTTGTGTCTTCCTGGCTGGCAAGCTGGTAAATCTGGGGGATGAGTGAGGCTATTAAATCTTTTCCTACTTTAACGTATTCAATCTCGGGAGCAGGTGCATCAGCTGTATGGTTAGGTGCGACGTGTAGTATAGCCAGCCAAATATTAAACAGCGGTTCAAGAGCGTATTTTGCACCTTTTGATGACAGAAATATACTGATAGTTATTGCCACTAATGCGCCAATACCGATGCTTAGTATGCCTCTTATATTTGTAAATAAGTTTAGGAGTAATACTATCGTTAGGACCACACCATTCGAAAGTAAGAAGTAGATCAGCAGTCTTAGCTGTACCTGCTGTTTTAGCTTATCGAAATGATTCATGAATCTGGCCTAACTTGTATTATGTCTTCTAAGGCTTATAACTGACTGAACCTGCGGTACCGACTAGTGAAATCCAAGTCTGTCCAGCGTTAATAGCTAGCGGTGAGCCGTTGGCGTCTCCTAGATGGAGCTGTGATTTTCGATCCTGCTTCTCCCATATGCCTTGAGTAACTAGTCCATCTTGAAAAATATACATTGCTCCGTTGCCGATAGAAGAATAGGTTGTATGGATTCCGTCAGGCTCTATGCCCTGCGGTACGACCAGCACTACTACAACTTTCGGATTTAGCTGTTGACCGCTTCGCTGATCGATATGAGGCTTGCCGCCCTCGCTACGCAGATAACTGTTTGTGGCAGCATTATAGTCATAATGAGCGTTATATAGATACCCAGAAATAGTAAGGTCAATAGTTTTGGCTGTCGGAGTAGCGGCCGGAGCTTCCTTGCCTTTTCGCTGAAAACCGACATAGTTACTGGTAAAGCCTTTTGATTTCTGTAAATCTACTAGTTGGGCAATGCTTGAATAAACGTTGTGAGGTGCGTAGCGTTCGTTAATTCGATGGTATGCGCCGGAATTATAGAATTGGTCGAGATCCTTAATACCCTGGGTATGAACCTGATTTAGCGCTTCACCGCTGCCGCCAACATGCGCCACTGCGGCATCGAAACCACCTAAATAATCGAGATAGTACGGTCGTACTGATCTGATTGGACCGATATAGTCGGGAGTCTTGGAATCCTGAAATAGTGCAAGAAACCTAGTAATTCCACCTTCGGCCACCGCTTCGAAAACTACGCCGGCATCTTTAAGACCGGACTGGGGCCTAGCATCGGGACTATTTTCTATCATGACGCCGGTTACCGGTAGTTTGTTATTTCCGATTGCTACCTGTAAACCAGTTAATGTCGACGCCTCGCTGGTTGGAGCCGGTGTATCAACTTTTTTTGACTGTACAATAGCAGATACGGTTTTCGCAGCCGGTTTTTTATGCAAAACGGCATATGCCGACGCCACGCCACCTATAATAACTAATAAAGCGATAGCTGAGATAATTATAATTTGTTTTTTAGTTAAGTTTTTTAGCTTGTCTTTTAATGTTTTTTTATTATTATTCTCTGGAGCTAAAAATGCATTTTCATTATTGGACGATTCATTTATTGTATCTATTTGTTCTTCTGAGGCGACAACTTCTGGATCTTTAAATTCCGGTTCGTTGCTTATTGTCGATTCTGACGTGTTAAATTTATCTAAGTCAAACGCCGGTCTGCGTCCAGCCGGTTTAATGTTATCAATCATATACGGGTAATTGTATCAAACAGCTTGTGGTTCTACCAACCAAAGGTTAAAAAAATAATATGCTTGAGGTTGCTATTTTTAAAGAGTTATAGTATAATAATTTTCATGGTTTTCAAAAAGCGTACGACTGAAACCGTCGCACCAAAGGGAGTGGTCTTATTACTTCAGGTGCCGCGCACAAACGAAAAAAAAGAACTTGCCGCCGAACAAATGTTTGCCAGTCTGCACGGTTTATTAGTCGGTTCAGAAAAAAGAAGCTTCAAAGCACCACTACGTGAAAGACTAAGTTTTGAAATAGCTGTCCAGAAAAGAAGAATCGGATTTTATGTTTGGATACCTGAACATCTCGAGAGTTTTGTCGAAGAACAGATATACGCCCAGTATCCAACCGTACACATTTCAAAGGTTCCGGATTATACACTCAACGATAATTCTTCGACCGTTCAACTGATCGCCGAGCTCAAACTAACAGCCAACCAGTCGTTGCCGATTAAAACATTCCCTAGTTTTGAAGTAGACCCTTTGGCTGCAATAACGGCTGCACTAGCCCAGTTTGATGACAATGAAGAAGCCTGGATGCAGCTGATACTAAGACCGGCTCCAGAAAAATGGTATAAAAAAAGCGAACAATATACGCAAAACATTAGAGGCGGCCGGAAATCCAATAATGGGATGTTCGGTGCACTATGGTCGCCACCAGAAAATAAAATTGACGCACCAAAATTGGCTGAACATGAAACTGCTCGTGCCAGTTCGGCAGAAGCCAAGAGCCATAAATTAGCATATGAAATACAGTTGAAAATCGTATACCGCGGCCAATCTAGCGCTGAGCAGGCTAGGATGAGGATATTAGCAATTACGGCTACTTTCAAGCAGTTTAATACTACATATTTGAATGGATTTACACATAAAATACTCGGTGCCGATCAAAAATATATCGACGCATACCGTTCGCGTAATTTTATCGGAAACGGATTTGTTTGCAACATTGAAGAAGTCGCCAGCCTATATCACCTGCCTCATACTAATGTTGAAACACCCAATATATTATGGGCTAATGCCCAGACTGCCGAGCCGCCGGCCAACCTGCCGATGATTACCGATACAACCCAGACTGATATTAGTCCGATGGGAGTCACTAATTTTCGTGGCCATAATACTATGTTTGGGATTCCAAGGATCGACCGCGAAAGGCACTTATATATTATTGGTCAGACCGGCACCGGTAAGTCAGGTCTGCTTGAGCTTCTTACGATTTCTGATATTTATAGTCCATACGGCTTTGCTGTAATCGATCCCCATGGGGATTACGCGACTAATATTCTTAGGCGGATCCCGGCCGAGAGGGCTAAAGACGTTATTTATTTTAATCCGGCCGATACCGACTATCCAATAGCGTTTAACCCGATGGAAGTCTACGATCCGAAATTGAAAAACCACACTTGTTCTGAACTTATCGGCGTACTTAAGCGGATGTTTGAATCATGGGGTCCAAGGCTTGAATATATCTTAAGATATAGTATTTTGGCACTACTTGACTATCCTGAGGCGACGATGCTTGATATCACTAGGATTCTTACCGAAAAGCCTTTTCGACACGAAGTACTGGCATATGTTAGCGACCCAGTGGTTAAGAATTTCTGGGTTGTTGAGTTTGCCAGTTGGAACGATAAATTCGCAGCTGAAGCTGTCGCCCCGGTGCTAAATAAAGTCGGTGCATTTACCGCCAATCCGACTGTCAGAAATATCATCGGCCAGCCTAAAAGTAGTTTCAATATTCGTCAGATAATGGACGAGAGAAAAATCTTAATAGTTAATTTATCACGTGGTCTTATCGGCGAGGACAATGCGGCACTACTTGGAGCGTTAATGGTTACCAAGATTCAGATGGGTGCGATGAGCCGCGCCGATATCGATATTTCTGAGCGTGCTCCATTTTATCTATACGTCGACGAATTTCAGAATTTCGCGACCGATTCGTTCGCAACTATTCTTAGTGAAGCCAGAAAGTATGGGCTAAATTTGACCGTCGCCAATCAATACATCGCACAAATGATGCAAAGCGTTAAAGATGCGGTTTTTGGCAATGTTGGATCTGTTCTCGCTTTTAGAACGAGTGCTGATGATGCACGGACAATGCAGAAATACTTTGAGCCCAAGTTCACAGAATACGATCTAGTCCATATGCATAATCGTCATATTGTTCTAAGCATGACAATCGAAGGTGAAAAAGCTCAGGCTTTCTCGGCGACAACATTAAACCTTCCGCCAGCACCACCGGACAACAGCGCTGAGATTATTGAAAATAGTCGTGCTAAATTTGCATTTAAACGCGAACAAATAGAAGAGTATGTTCAGGGTCGGTATGTGAAATCGGCGGTTCCACTTAATCCTGTTTATAAACCGATTATTACACCGATAGAAAAGAAACCAGTACATACAGTTAACTTACCGGAAGTTAAATTAAGTCTAGGCCTGGTCGCAACTAATTCCGAAGAATCAAAAGATGCAAAGCCCAAACGTAAAAGAAACAGACGGCATAAGCGTCCGATCAGTTCCGATTTGGATCAAGTAAATACAAATCAGCCGAGCGAATTAGCAGAACAAGAAACTATTATCCGATTAAGATAATGCACTTAGCTGCTGATCGATTCGCTTTAGACTAAGTTCTTTGCCAATAACAGCCAAACTTTCTACTAACGCCGGACTGGCCGGAGCTTGGGTGGTTGCTACTCTAACTAGACTAAATAATACTGCTGGTTTTAGTTTTAACGACTCAAGCAACTGATTTAATCTTCGAGTAAGATCGACACTAGAAAAATCGCAAGCTTCAAGTTCTATTCTAGCTTGACTTAAAATATTTTTTAGTTCGGATTTTTCTAGCTT
Source organism: Saccharimonadales bacterium (SeqCode) (assembly GCA_038216175.1). Classification (GTDB taxonomy): domain Bacteria; phylum Patescibacteriota; class Saccharimonadia; order Saccharimonadales; family OMJO01; genus JBBQQG01. Next base: position 8,603 of record JBBQQG010000007.1, on the reverse strand, counting down.
GCTTAAGTATTTGTTGTCATTAATAAGACTAGGATCTACCTTTTGATCAGCGAAGAAAAAATTTGTAAGTTGAGGGATCTCTGCTAAATATTTTAATCGTTCCTGGACTAAGCTGAGTACCTTTTTTTTATATTGTTCATCGGCATTATTAGCACTTTCCGGCCAAAACTTGTCAGATCTTTGATATAGATCGTCGAGATCCAGCGATCGAATCCAACTGCCGTTCATCCATAATAATCGTTTTTCATCAAAAACCGCACCGCTGTTTTGAACCCTTGATAATTCAAACTTATTGATGATTTCATCTATTGAAAAAATTTCTTGTTCGGTTCCGTCATTCCAACCTAAGGTTGCTAAAAAATTAATTATTGCTTCAGGCAAGTAGCCTAGAGCCTGATAATCGAGCACGTCTTTTGCACCGTCTCGTTTACTAAGTTTTTTCTTGCCATCAGGTCCCATGACATATGGCAAAGTTGCTATTATCGGCGGAGCAAGTCCCAATGCTTCATACAAATTAAGATATCTCGGTATTGATGAAATAAATTCCTGCGACCTTATAACGTGGGTAATCTCCATAAGATAATCATCAATTATATGAGCGAAGTTGTAGGTTGGATATCCGTCTGATTTAATAAGGATAAAGTCGTCTATGGCTGAGTCGCCAGCTTGCATGTTACCCATGACAGCGTCATGCCAAGTGTATATTTTTGGTGCCGACTTTAGTCTAAGCGCTGTAGAGCCGTCCCAAGTAGTCGGGTTTTTTGGTCTGTGATCTCGAAATAAAAAAGGTTTTTTGTTAGTAATAGCTTTTTGACGAAATTCATCTAATTGAGCGGTTGTATATGGATCACTATAAGCTAAGTCTTTAGAAATTAATTTTTCAGCCCACGTTTTATATATAGGCAGTCTTTCACTCTGCAAGTAAGGTCCGAGATAGTTGCTTGTGTCGGGGCCTTCATCCCATTTTATGCCTAGCCAGGATAAGCTTTTCATTATATGGTCAATTGATCCCGCTACCTCCCTGTTCTTGTCTGTATCCTCGATTCTTAAAATGAATTTGCCATTGTTTTTCTTAGCGATTACCCAGGCGAATAATGCAGTTCGGACTCCTCCGACGTGTAAATAGCCGGTTGGGCTAGGAGCGAAGCGGGTTCTAACTGTCATTTGACTATTGTAACAGAGATAATTTCGACTTTAATAAATACGGTGACTACATACTGTCAGCAAGACGCAGTAGTTGATCGCTATTGAGACTAGAATTTCCATCTATCTGGAACCAAACGCCGCGGTCAACCCAAGTTGCACTGCTGCCGTCATATATATAAATTGTTTTACCTTTATCTTCATAAGTTTGATAAGCCCGTCGATTTAATGTCACAAAGTTTTCAAGTAGCGCTTGAGAATCCCAAGCTGAAGAGCTTTGACTAATGTGGAATAACCGGTTGTCGCTGTTGGATTTATAGCCGATTTCAATCTGGCCAGGTTTGTACTGGATATGTCCCGATACAGAAAAACCAGCTGGAATATAATCAGGTAGGCTGGCAGTAACTCCGGCTCTGGCAGCAGCCACGCGTACAGCTATGCGAGGAACATTTTGATATGTAATGAAACCTGCTATTAATATTGCAGCTAAAGATGCCATACCGATGTTTAGAATCTTGGGACTAATGTTTAATCTCTGGGCTGCCCTATGATGCAATCTTGCTTTTTTAGGGGGCTTATTTAAATGAGCATTGGCTTTTTTTAATGATAAATCTGTAACTGTTTTTGAAGATTCTTGAACGATAGTATTTTTGCTTTTAAATGCAGTAGGAGCCGCTTTTACTTCAAGATCTTTAAATATAGGCTTAAGATTAAAATCAGAAAAACCGGATAGGCCGAATTTCGATACCAAGTTGCTTTTCGGAACATGGCTGGCTCGTTTCAGCCTTTTGTCGTCTAAAGCGTTTCTTTGTTGGGCAGCTTGTATAGTTTTGGTCGGTAACGATTTATGTAAAATTTTAGGTTTTTTAACTGCACTGCGCATTAGAGTTTTTGAATGTGCTGTTGGCACGTGAAGGTTTGCAGCGACTGTTTTTTTAACAGTATTCTTTACAAAGCCGTCCATGTTCTGTCCGGTTTTAGTAAAAGAATGTTTAAACTGAGAAGCTGTATTTTTATTTAACATCTTACCTGTTAACGCGTCGTATTTTTTGCCGTTGAGTTCAAAAACGTTTTGGACATTAGCCACAGTTATCGGTACCCTTAAGCTTATAACCTAGTTTACTGGTATGTATATTATGCTTGTTTAAGGATAATCGCAATAGTTACGTTGAATCAAATATATGTTCAAGTTTAGTTTTTTAGCAATATAGTCGAATAATTACTAAGATTGTGTTTTAAAGATGTATAATTGAGTAGCGTACAATTAAAATACAAAAATGGATTTTCTAGACCCAAAGAAAAAGCGCGCGCATACTATTCGATTATTCATAGGTTATGCGTTAGTAGCTGTGGCATTAATTATCGGTACCGGCATTGTTGCTCTCGAGGTATTTGGTTTTGATTTTAACCGAAAAACTGGAGCTGTCATACAAAATGGGCTAGTCTTCATAGACGCCCATCCCGATGTCGCAGATATTTATATCAATGGCACTAATAACGGAAAGACTGCAAATCGGCTGGTAATGCCGGAAGGCCAGTATTCTATCGAACTCAAAAGAAGCGGTTATCGGACCTGGAAAAATCAATTTGAGCTTGATGGAGGAACAATCAAGCAGTTTGTCTATCCGTTTTTATTCCCGGAAAAATTAGCAGTTAAACCAGTTAAGCAGTATGCTTCTAGTCCAGATTTAGTTTCAGAAAGTCCGGATCGACATTGGCTGTTTGTCCAACAACCGGGTAGCCTAACAAGCTTTGATTTAATCGATTTAACCACCAACACTAATTCTCCGGTGTTATTTAATCTACCAGCAAATCTACTTAGTTCATCGTCTGGAGCGCAGTCGCTAAATCTAGTTGAGTGGTCAAATGATAATCGGCACCTGATTGTCAGGCATGATTATAATGCCACCAGTGAATATGTTGAGATCGACCGCGAAACTCCCGAAGCCAGTCAAAATCTGACTAAACTTTATTCAAAATCTGGTGTCCAGTTTAGCTTAAGAGACAAAAAGTTTGATCAATTATATATTTATGATCCAGTTAGCCAGTTGTTATCGACTAGTGATTTAAAAAACAAAGTCATTACACCTCTTATTAACAAAGTTACTAATTTCACACCGTTCGGATCAGATATGATTGTCTATACCACGACTGACGGCGCTACCGCCGATAATCAGCTAGTTAAAGTAAAAAGTGGAGACATTAGCTTTAATCTAAGAATGCTACCAAATAGTAGCTTGTATCTGCTTGATCTTGCAAAATTTAATAACAAAATCTATATCGCGGTTGGCGGCAGTACCGATGGAAAAATATACATATATAAGGATCCAGCTAACCAGATTAAAAATTTGGTAGATAAACTACCAGCGCCGATTTCGCTTTTAAAGCTTGATAATCCGAAGTATATGTCTTTTTCAACCAACTCGCGTTTTCTTTCAGTCCAGAGTGGCAGCCAGTTTGCGCTGTATGATGCCGAAGACGATCGCCCGATACATTTTGATAACAAACTAGCATCATTGCCAACTACCAAGGCTAATTGGATGGACGGCCATCGATTGACTGTCAATAAAGATAATAAAATTATTGTATTTGATTTTGATGGAAATAATTTACAATCGCTAAGTCCGATCGACGATGTTCATGCTCCGATATTCGATAGGGATTATAAAGCCATGTTTAGTATTGGACCAGTACTTTCTGGCAGTACAAATACTTCACTTCTGCGAACTGAATTAAAAGTTAATTCATCGACCACTCAGTAATCTAACTGCTTAACCAGTGCCAGAAATGTTGCCATAGAGACGGTGAATTACTGGGTAGTATTGCCGGAGAATTATTTGATTTGATTGCAGTACTGGCAGTATTTGAACTAACGTCCGGTGATATTTGTTCGCCCCATACTACCAGCCTATTCAAACTTGTTCCTGGTGGATCGCAGGTAATAAGTGCGAAAGTGGCCGGCTTGTCAGTGTTACCTAGAACTGATACATCGGTAGGTTTTACGATTTTCTTGTCATATACTTTATATATAAATCTTTTTGACTTGTATTGAATCATAAACGTATCGCCGGTATCGAGTCTTTTAAGCAGTACAAATGCGAACTTGAATTTGCCTTTATTTAAAATATTATTACTTGAATGTCCAAAGATTGCTCCGTTACCGAGTTCACCTGGCATCGATGTTGTCGGGTAATGCAATACACCTTTTTCAAGCGAGCTGTCGACCGCAGTTTCATCGATCGAAGTAGCTGTAAAATCTACTGGTAATTCAACATTTATTTTAGGAATAATAATCTTGGGTTCAGGTCCGACTGCCGTACTGTTCGGGTCGATTATAATCGGCGTCGCACTTACTGATTTACTGGGAGTAATAAACGGTGCGATAAACCTTTCATTAAAAAAACTAAATAATAGCACCACCACTATCAACATGCCCATCGACAAACCGAAAAACAAAGAGTTAAGATGCTGCTTTTTAGTTATTTTCTTTACCGGTCCTACTCGGCTTAACAGCTCTTTTTTAAGAGCGCCAACTGACCTATGAGGATTAGACTTTTGATCGGCTATAAATTGCTGGCGAGTTTTCGGCGGTGCTATTTTTACTTCTGTTGGTACGGATTTTTGGGCAATATTTTTAGGTTGGTTTATGCGGTCATGCTCCCGGTAAAACTCTTGCCAAACTTCGTGCTTTTCGTTATCTGGTAAATTTAAGTAATAATTATGCCATGCAGTCTGAATATCAGCAAGCGACTTGCCGGAGATACTGAGATCGTACATAAATTGCTGGTGTTTAGAACGAACTGTCTGATTCTCTGATTCCGATAATTCTTGTTGAGTATTTGGTTCTTTGTCGAATAGCGAATTTACTTTTTGACGAATCAAATCAGCAGCAGCATTTTTAGATTGATTATTTCCGGCTTGTATATCGTCGTTTTTTGGAGTCATACTTCTACTTCCGCACCCAGTAGTGCTAGTAATAACAGATATGATTATAGTACAATATCGATTGATTCTGTAAGCCGATATGGGCGAGTGGCGGAACTGGTATACGCGCACGACTCAAAATCGTGTTCCTCACGGATTGAGGGTTCGATTCCCTCCTTGCCCACCATAACTGAAATTATGATTGTTTAATGACTGCAGTTGTAATCGATTCAAAAGTTTTATTTGGATTTTGTAACCACCAGACTGCCGACCGAGCCGCAGATTGTACACACCAGATGTCTTCATTATGGATAGTGCTACTAATATCGCCGTTTACGGCAGCTAAAATATTATCTTGATGTTTAGTTAAGATGTTTATTTTAAAGCTTTGGCTGAAATCGTGAAGTAGATCGATAAGTCTAAGTAGATCCATATTAAAAGTTACAGGTTGAGAATATTTTAAAGCAGAAACAAGTCTCTGAAGCTGCGATAAAGAAAGAACTAACGTGGTATTTCCTCTATTGATTACTTGTTCCGGATTACTGGTTATATATTCAATCGTGTCTTTTGTGATTGTAACCTGGCCGCTGTAGCTTTTTAGAAATTTTTCGATAACAACTGCAGTCTCACTGTTCCGTCCAAAATCACCAGCCAGCAGTACGCCGTCGCTCCAGCTGGACTGTGATAAGAACTCATCTAAAGATTTTTGTGAAAAACTTCCACTCGGTGTGCTTGGGCTGAACGCGCCGTCTTCCAAGATTCGACCGACTGTTTTTTTCAGAGAATCTGGTAATAGAACTCTACTTGCACCAATACCAGATTTCAGACTTTCGCTATATGCTTCAGCTGCACCGGCAAAACCATATAAATTTCCGCCTATTATTAGTAGTTTTCCGGCGTACATTTTATTTTCCGGCCGGCTCCAGATTAAATCAGGAAATAACGGTTTATCTGTCAGTTGTTTAAACCAGTAAGATCGGTCCATAGGTTTTATGTATTGTTAAATTCAAGATCAAGGCTGATCGGACAGTGATCAGATCCCATTTGTGCGTCGTGAATGTCTGCGTTTACTACATTATTTTTAAGTTTTGCCGAAACTAAGAAATAGTCTATACGCCAGCCTAAGTTTCTAGCCCGAGCATTTGCCCAATTTGTCCACCAGGTATAGTGGCCGTTTCCTTTAATAAAAATTCTAAACGTATCGATATAGCCAGAGTCGATATAATTATTAAGCCCATGTCTTTCATCATCTGTAAAACCATGTTTGCCGACATTGGTGTCCGGATTTGCCAAGTCTTCTTCTGTATGGGCGACGTTTAAATCACCGCAAAATATTACTGGTTTTAATTTTTCAAGTTCCTGTATGTAATCTAAGAATGCTGGATCCCATTTATTCTTTCTAAGTTCTAGTCGGCTTAAATCACCCTTGCTATTGGGTGTATAAACATTAACTATATAAAAATGTTCGAATTCTGCTGTCAAAATCCTACCTTCATTATTCGGGTTGCCGTAGTTGTCGTTGGCCAGCCCATATTTGATTGCGATGTGTTCTGGGAAATTATTAAATGTCGAAATCGGCTTCGTCTTACTGAAAATTGCGGTACCGCTATATCCTTTCTTATCGGCTGAATTCCAAGCTTCAAAGTATTGTGGCAAATCTATAACTGCTTGACCTTGCATAGCTTTTGTTTCTTGAAGGCATAAAATATCTGGGTTATGTTTTTTGATTAGTTCTTGAAAGGCACCTTTATTAATTACAGCTCTGATTCCATTGACGTTCCAAGAATATATTTTCATATTCACAGTATACCTGTATTTAAGTACTGTCTTAATATTAGGACATGATAATTGTTAACTAAACTTAGTCAACATTGATTCTGCTATACTCTAGCTAATGTATTCCAGAGTCCTACTTAAACTATCCGGCGAACAATTAGCTGGAGAATTTGAAGCAGGAATTGATCCTAAATTAGTAGGATGGTTAGCCGATGAAGTAAAGCGCGTTTTAGACGGAGGCAGCCAAGTAGTAATCATGGTTGGCGGCGGAAATTTCGTTCGCGGTGCTCAGATTGCAGGTCACGGTATAAAACGGGTAACTGCTGATCAGATGGGGATGCTGGGAACTTTGATCAACGCTTTAGCATTAACTGACATCTTTGAAGAACATAACGTGCCGACCAGATGCTTATCCAGTATTTTTGCTGAGCAAGTGGCAGAGCCTTTTGTCCACCGTTTAGCAGATAAGCATCTTGAAAAAGGTCGTGTTGTTATAGTTGCCGGAGGTATTGGCCGCCCGTATCTGACGACCGATACTGCGGCTGTTGCACTAGCGTTAGAACTGGATTGCCAGGCGGTATTAAAAGCTACTAAAGTCGACGGCGTATATGATAAGGACCCTAAAAAGAATAGCGATGCTATTAAACTAGATAATATTTCCTACCAGAGCGCGGTTGAAGACGGGGCTATAAAAGTTATGGATAAAGCAGCCCTAGGACTAGCAATGGAGCATAAAATGCCGATTATTGTTTTTAATGCAATGGAGTCTGGCAACATCTTAAAAGTTGTTATTGGTGAAAAAGTCGGTACGTTGCTTAGCTAAGCGGCAGATCCTATTTATACCGACTTCTTATAGCATCTAATTTCGATTTGGAATCAATCGGACTGATGAAATACCGGCGCCTGGACTGTAGTAGTTCCTGGGTATTACTAACATTTTTCCACCCGGTATGTCCCAGACATTTCTATGTGGGAACGGTTTAATCAAATTTACTGCTACTTCGTTATCTGGAACTCCGAATGCACCTTGCAACGCCGGTACAGTGTCTCTCAGTTCTACGCTTGTTGGATTGCCTGTAAGCCTTACATATTTTTGTCCATTTAAGAGGGCAAATCCACCAATAAGCGATTGATCACGACCACCAAATCTTTTACGTGCATGCATTGAAATAGTCATTGTACCTTCTTGTATTGCATGAGCCCAAAAAGCTAAACAGTATTCAGCTAACGACTCAGCTTCTCTAGTAATAGGCAGGCTGGAAAAGTCGGACTTGTTATACCAAGATGCATTGTACATATTTGAAGTCCAACTTTTGAATTGTTGAAAAGCTTCATCGTTAATAAAATCGTATCCTGGCCAAATATGGCGCGACTCAATATTTGCAACTGGCTCAGGCAGACCGTTTTTGTTTCTTTTAGCAATGAAAAGCGGACTACTTGGGTCTTCAGTTGAACTGGCCGGATGTATCATGTCTGGATCAGTCCAGCTATTTATGCTAACAGGATAAAATGTATAAAGCTCTTCGATAATCGATTTGTCTATCGACTGCGATTCGTTCATATTTCCCCCTTTTCTTGTTAGTAATATAAATCGTAATTATGATAGTGACTTAAAATAATGGCGGAGAGGGAGGGATTTGAACCCTCGATGGAGTTGCCCCCATACCGCCTTTCCAAGGCGGCGCACTAGGCCACTATGCGACCTCTCCATAAATAATTACGATCGTTTGACTTGGCTAATTATAACTAAAAAAACACTT
>JBBQQG010000006.1:0-48356 GCA_038216175.1 Saccharimonadales bacterium (SeqCode) | reverse complement strand
GGGCTTATCTGCGAAATGCATTTGCCATAGATACCCTAAACAGGAGTCGCTAGTTGGAAACTTATGATTGAACTCCTGCATTGTAAACTTCATACTTACAGTTTACGCCACTGTTAATATGGTGTCAAGGGATAATTGCCGATATTTACTATTGACAAAAAAGCCTAGGAGTTGTATAATACGCGAGTTGACAATTTAGTTGTTCAGCAGCGATGAAATCTTCCCTGTATATGGTCGCTTGGGGTGGATGGAGCTAATAGCGAAACCGGGCAGAAAGCATCGAATAGTTTTTCTATTTTTGTATACGCGCTCGGCTTCTCGCAGCCGAGCTTTTTATTGTCAGGATATTTTACAAGTCAGATAGTTTAGTAAATGAGGCAAGCTAGTTGCGAGCGTTAAGAACCTAATATTAGGGTTTTTTACGCTCGCAATTTGAGCTTCCCCTGTAATATTCGCTCAATCCCCAACCAAAAGGAAAAGGTGATTTAAGTGCGTTTTTTACGTATGCTAGTAACACTCATTAGTCTGTCGATTGGCATGTCGGCCGCTGTCTCCCTGATTTCGATCGAGGTGGCATCAGCTCACCACATCGACATCGCGTCCCAGTTCGGCAACTGCCACGAAATGGGCGGCAATTTTGTTCAGTTCCTGGACAAGCCGTTCTCAATGTTGGCAGATGGCTCGGTCGGCGGGAAGACGATCCACATGAAACAGGATCGACACGGTCCCAGTGGCCCGTTCTTCTTCAACATCGACGCCGTCACATCCGGTACTGGATTCAGCCACAACCACGTCACGTTCTCGTGGAATCTCGGCGGATCGGAATTCGGTAGTCAGGTCTTCGACTTCGACACCAACTGTCCCGCTCCCGTCAAGACTCCCGCGATCAACGCGACATCGGTTTCGACCTGCTCGTCATCTGGCGTGCAGCTCTCGGCTGGTCCCGGTAACGTAAACGTCAAGCTGGAGCTGCTTGTATCCGGATCTCCGGCGCCAATCCTGGTGCAGTTGATGCCGAATTCACAGCGGTTCGTGGCCCTTACTCTCACCTACGGCTCGCACACAAGCGTGCAAGTCATCGAGGGCAAGATGGTCATCGCCAAATTCGACGTGTCGCGTCCTGCAGTTTCGGTCTGCGCACCAGTGCAGCCGAAGGTAACGGTCGTTCCGTCGTCGAACTGCCAAGAGGTCAAGTTGATCGTGAAAGCTCTCGGTGGCAACATCGTCAGCCACGTAACGGTTAGCTCGAAGCAGCACGGTGTCATTTTCAACGGCAACGTTGAAGACGCAAACGTGGTGTTGGTCATCGACAAGCCTTCGGGCAATGACACCATCACGTGGACGCAAGACGGCAAAGTTATGAACTCGTTTCCCGTTCGGACACAGGACTGCAAGCCCGCTCCCAAGCCGGTTCAGCACCCTCACCCGACACCGAAGCCTGTTCACCAACCGATGCCCGTCATTCACGCCAACCCGGCGCCGCGTACGGTTGTAAATACACTGCCCTTTACCGGAGCCGAACAAGACCTCGAGCGTTTGCTCGCGATCTTGTCCCTCGGACTCGGTTTTGGTTTGATATTTGCAACCAAAAAGCGTCGTCCTGTCGACGAGAACATGAGCGTCAACTAGAACCCAGCCGGGAGGGCGAGCGTTTATCGGGATTTCCTGATACACCTCGCCCTCCCTCAAGGGAATCTACTAAACTATCTGACGCTTACACTTAAATGCATACTTTATAACTTATTAACACCAGTGATGACGCATACATTTAAGTAGTTAAACCAAGTAAAATTAAACATAAGGGTTGATTTTCTAAACAATTCGGAGCATTATATTTTCAATAACTATAAAGTAGAGAAAAATTGGAAACTGAAGCCAAAAAAACCGATAAAGTTGAAGCTAAACCCCACAGTACTTTTTCGTCGCCTATTCATCTATTACTGTTATTGATGATTTTAGTCATTTTAGGTGCATTGGCGTTTTATTTGAACAAGCATAGAAATGGTCTTGGCGACTCGTCTAATTCTAAATCCAGTATTACTCTACTGCCGTCCAATCAAAAACTGGATGCCGGTCAATCGATTACAATTTCTGTTTGGGAAGACTCGGGTTCAGTAGCTGTAAATGCAGTTGAAGCTGACATCCAGTATCCAACTGATATGCTCCAGTTCATCAGTGTCGATAATGCCGGCAGTGCCTTTGATGTTCAAGCTCAGTCATCGGAAAAAAATGGTACTATCACAATTGCCAAAGGTCATATTGGCCAAGTAACAGGAAAAAATCTGATAGCAAAAATAAACTTAAAAGCCAAGCAGTCTAGCGGTGATGCTCGATTAAAATTTATCAAAGGAACCCAGCTGCTTAGTCTCGATAATCATAGTAATATTTTAGGTAACACACCTGACGGAGTTTACATGATTGCGAGCCCGAAATGAGCTTGAACCAACGTTTTAAGAGCAAAACAATGTTTAATCCCATATTGCTGGTTTTCTATGTATTAATTATGTGCACGGCTGGCTATATTATTATTAAAAGTAAGGCTGCCACACCTCCACCTGTTCCGCCGACTATTTATTTGACGCCTTCAAGTGCCACCTCTCCTATTAATACGACATTCATTGTTAGCGTGCATGAAAATAGCGGTACAGTAGCCGTAAACTCGGTACTAGCAAATCTTAGCTATAATCCAGCACTAGTTGATTTTGTAAGCATGGAATCTGCAGCAAGTCCATTTACTGTTCAAGCTCAAGCGACTGGCGGCGTTGGAGCTATTACAATTGCTCGAGGTCTAGTCGGCACGCTTACAGGTGATCAATTGGTTGCTAATATAACGTTTAAAACAAAGACCACTAGCGGAAGTGCTGACGTCGCATTTACTGCCGGTAGCGAAATACTAAGCGGAACTACCAACAAAGACATTCTGTTATCTTTGAGTGCTACTGCTGGCGGAATTTATACAATTGATGCCACGCCTCCGGTAGTAACACTTGTCTCACCTGCGAACGGTTCTGTTATTTCAAATGGAACAACTAGCATAATTTCAGTCACTGCCACTGACAATAGTTCGGTATCTAGTGTCGATATATTAGTTGACGGTGCAGTAAAAACAACGCTTACATCGCCGCCGTACACATATAATTGGTCAACCGTTGGTTTGGCTTTAGGACCGCACACTATTCAGGCCAAAGCCAAGGACCCATATGGTAACAGTGCGACGTCGGGTATAAATTCAATAACGATTTCCGATCTTACAGCTCCTACGCTATCAATTTCATCTCCAGCAGCCAACTCTTCTATTTCTGGGACTACAACTATAAGCGCTACAGCAGCCGATAATACTGGCGGAACTGGGCTTGCTAAGGTCGAATTCTATATTGATGGAGTTTTAAAAAGTTCAGCTTCAGTTTCACCATACAGTTTTGTTTGGGACACCAAAGTTGGTGTAGGCGACGGTTTACATACGATTACTGCAAAAGCATATGACAAAGCAGTACCAGCAAATGTAAGTACATCTTCACCAGTTACTGTTACAGTCGATAATTCCGACCATTTCCCACCAACTACACCTAGCGGTCTTTCGTCCGGCCCGCCAACGCTTTCTACGGTGTCATTAAGTTGGGGGGCTAGCACTGATAATATCGCTGTAACTGCCTATCAGATAAAGCGAAACGGTGTTGTTATAACTTCTGTCGCACCGACTGTACTTTCTTACGATGATACCGGCTTGTTACCTGGAACAACTTATACATATACGGTGTCTGCCATGGACGGCGCAGGCAATCTGTCGAGTCCAGCTACTATTTCAGCCAGCACTAAAGTATTAATTCCAGGAGATATAGATAGAAACAGTCGTGTTGATCTAACTGATCTGTCAATATTCTTAGCACACTGGGGCACAAACGACCCATTAAGCGATATAGATCATATCGGCGGAGTGGATCTAACTGATCTGTCGATTCTACTGTCGAATTTCGGACTATCGAACTAGTTTAAATAATACTCGTATTAATTAGTGGGCATCGAACGGTTCTACTCGAGCTTGGAACTGATGATCTGGCGGCACATCCTGTGATGGCGTAGAAGTATCTATATTTAGTCCGAAATTGTCATCTAGTATCACGATAAGACTTCTAAGCGCTGGATTTTTTAACAAGGAAGTAATCTTCTCGTTATCGGTAATTAACTGACTGCTTTTTATTTTTGCTTCTTCTATTGCCTGATCAACTATACCTTTAACAAATTGTTTGCCCTCGGGTGTATCCATAAATGTAATTACATTTTTTTCGCTATTAGAAGTAAATCTGTTCGATCCTCTATCGACAAGCCGGTCATAAGCGTTTAATGAGAGCGCTGAGCAGCTAGAAACTCCGAACATACCTATACCAGTAATAATGCCGGCTTTTACTATCCATGGCTGCCGATTAAACTTTTTCCTAGTTGGATGTTTAATTGCATCCAAGTGGATAACCTGAGCTTCTGGAATATCTGGTTTTCTGCTTGCTTCTGAATCTTGCACTTGTATAGCTTAAACTCGCTGGCCGAATTTATTCAAATAAAAAGTGAATACTACTACATTATTTTTTTAATGCAGATAAGTATTTAAAGAGTATAATTAAGGCTGAACAAACTATATTTAGACTAAATGTAAAAGGTATAAGGTATATTTATGAGAAGAGTATCAGTCGGTGGGATTATTTATATTATTATTGGTCTAATTGTTGCTTATAACCGGTCTTACCTTGTCGATTTGAGCACTATAAGCCATATTCTGTCTGCCTTGCTAGCAATTATATTATGGCCTGTAATTCTATTAGGAGCAAATTTACATCTAGCCCTATAGATTTATGAGATCACCTAGATTAATAAGATTATTTAATGACAAGTTCCCTTTTGTTGGACCGTTATTTTGGATAGTTAGTGTCCAATACTTTATTACGCAATTAATAGTTGCAAGTGCATGGACGATAAAATATAGCTGGGCTAACAATACTATCAGCGATCTTGGCAATAATTACTGTGGTTTATATAGCGGACGTTATGTCTGTTCACCGCTACACACAATTATGAATATTTCATTTATTCTACTTGGACTTACGATGATAGCCGGGTCAACCTTAATTTACCAGGAGTTTAAAAAAAGCTTAATAAGTCGGATCGGATTTAGTTTTATGGCGATAGCTGGCCTTGGCACTATTATTGTCGGATTGTTTCCAGAGAATACAATTGCACCGCTACACGTTTTGGGTGCCTCTGCCCCGTTTCTAATCGGCAATATCGGTCTAATAATCCTAGGTATCAAACTGGAAGTTGGCATAAGACTAAAAACGTATTCAATTGTCTCCGGTTTAATTTCAATCGCAGCACTAGTACTATTTATGCTTCATCTTTATTTAGGCTTAAACGAAGGGGGTATCGAGAGAATTGTTGCATATCCACAGACGATCTGGCTTATAATATTCGGAATTTACATGTCAAAGAATCATTTTGACAATAAGGTACCATTTATTAGATCTAAATAATCAGGTGTATTATATTTTTACTTTGGATAGATTATTGAATATTATCTTCAAAGTTGTATAGTAAAATACATAGTAATAAGCGATTTATATAATATACATTTATAAAAATAGAAATGCGGATATGCAACCATGGGCGATGTTAATTTGGAAATAGGACAAAGAATTACAAGCGACTATCAGTCAGTAGCAGTATTAGAAAACGCCAGTAATAGACTGTACGCAGATATAGTTAATTATAAACACATTAGTGATTACGGTCTGCCGCAATATTCTTTTGATCCACCAGAAATTATATTATTGGGTGAATCACTGGACAATCGCAGCCTGGCCAGATTAAGCACCGAAAAAACAGTATTAGAGTTAAAGCAAAAAAATATTGAGTTAAGAATATCCGAAACAACTAAGAGTCTAGCAGAATTAGTATTAGGTAAAGTAGTAAAGGTAGAACCTTTAGCCGATAAGAAATTCGCAGTCGACGAATATTTTAAACATAGTGGTATTGGCGAAAGTATAGGTGTATTTGATTCCATAACCGGCCGAATTGCTTGGGTACAACCGAAAAAAAACAGCTTAGGTTTGTGGCCTGTCCGAGGTGCACTCGGCGCTAGTCAATCTGGTCTTTACGAGCTTCCGGTAATTGACAATAATGGAAAACCGCTCATTTCAATATCTGAAAGTGTTGCGAACAGTAATCCTAACAAATTTAGAGCAGTATTAAGGAAATTAATTAATTCTAACTAAATTTTCTTTTGTTTTAATTTTCTCTTATAAATAAAGGTTGAAACTGTTAAACCAGCGAAAACTAAATTTAAAAACTTATGTGAACGATAGCTGAGAATTTTATTTTTCGATCGATTTGATTGTTTTTCTATAACTTTTTCGTAAGCTGTGACATATTTGTTTGCCATATCCTTATAATTAAACATATCTGCTGCACGTTTAGCTATATAGCTCCGATCAAGATTAAAACAGTCTTTGAGTTTTTCAAAGCCTTCGACATAATCTTCTACCAGCATTCCAGTTCGGCCTTCTTCAATTAGCTCAGGCATTGATCCTCTAGCTACAGCTAATGTCGGTGTACCGCAATAAGCTGCTTCTAGTACTGTTAGTCCGAAAGGTTCTCTAAACCCGGTAGGATGTAGATTACATTTTGCATGGCTTATCAGTTTTACCTTATCATCAAATCCAAGCTCACCTAAATATTCGACGAGTGGATTACTAAGAAGCGGTTCGACTTCTTCTTTAAAATACCTTGTGCCAGAGTAGTCTATTTTACCAGCCACTTTGATTTTTATACCTTGGCTTATAGCTAGTTTGATGGCTAAATCTGGATTTTTATCTCTATCAAACCGACCTAGAAAACATACGTAATTGTCAGGTTTTTTGACGAACTTAAATTTTTTCGGGTCTTCACCGTTATATATTGTGGCAGTGTAGTTAAGCAGACTGCTTATTTCTCTTTGGTTATTAGAAATTGAAACATACGGCATATCCTTTCTTTTTAAATAGTAGGGAAGATCGTCTAAGTTAACGCGGTTATGTAGAGTTGTAATGTTAGGGAATTTTCTAAATTTTGACAAATCATAGCCGTGAGAATGAATAATATCTATTCTATGCAGTATTTTCTTAAGCTCATATTCAATTTTTTTATTAGCTATTGCCAGACGTATTTTATAATTTAATAATTGTTTGTCGGATTTAGGAAAACCGATCGGTTTGTCGACAATCGGAATTACTTCGCAGCCCAGATCCGGACTTCCGACTCCAAGAAGAATAGGCTCATGACCCTGCTCGATTAATCCGTTTATTAAGTTAAAGATGACTGTCTCGGTGCCACCGTATTGTGATGGCGGTACCGAGACTTGAGGACCAGCAATTATAGCAATGCGCACCTAACCTCCTGGCTAATGATTTACTATTATAATGCTAACTTAAATCAGGCTATATTTATGTAACATTTTTCACTTGATTATCATTCTTAAGATGTTCAGATAATAGTTTTATAATTAGTTTCAGATAGCAAAACCCTCCAGTATAAAAATGGAGGGTGCTCCGCTTAGTTTCTGGATCAACGGCAAACCAATTAGTGATACTAAAGAGTATCTTTCAGTTTTTGTTTAGCCCGCCCTTCCATAATGTATGCTTCTTTCTTAAGTTTTTCAGTCTTGTCCTTAGTTTTTTCGTTCTTATTCATTGGATACCCTCTTAAAGTTAATAGTAGGGCTAATTATTATCCAGTTTAAACTATATTCTGCAATAAATCTTACATATATAATATTATTTGGTTCTGTGAAGGGTCATCTGAATAGACTGAATAACATGATTAAGCAGTGGCACAGACTTAAACAAACTTAAGATCCAAAGGAGTAGTGCAATTAATATAGTTCCGCCTAAGAAAGCTCCGAATCCGCCCACTAATCCTTTTAAAAATGAAAATATCAGCGATTGCTTTTTACTTACATATCCCGAATCGTAAAACTGCTGGAGTTTAGTTCCAAGCTCCAATAACTCTTTTTGTTTATCGACTGCCTTAGTTTTTTTCATGTATATATTATACAATATTCTTTTTAAAAACAAAAATGCAACATAATTGCAGAAAAAGCATAAGTAGTAACAACGAGACAATAAGTTTGTGCTGATGCAAAAAAGAAAGTAATCTATTAAATGTATGGTATATAAATTCGGTGAGAACCCTCGCCATAATCGATACAAAATATACCGTTATCGCACACTAATTATTACAGTGATAATTTCCATGTTAATAACGACGCGTATATTTTTAGTCCATAGTAATTTGATAGTGTCCGCCAATCCATTCAATAAAAATAAAGCAGCGTCACATAAAAAGTCAAAAATCGGAAAAAGTACTGCTAGCATAATTACTAAAAACATTAAAAAAAAGAATATAAATTTAACTCAATCACCTGATAAAATATCGGCTGTGTCAAACATTTCAGGCTGCTCAATGTTTTCAGCCCCGCATCTAGGTCTGGCGGATTCGCAAATTCCTGAGCTGCGTAAGTTAGCCCAGTATGAGAAACTGTGTGGCGGTTCGCTGGCCGAAAAATCATCGTTTTTTACCTATTTGCCAACGTCAATGTCAGAAGCTGTATCTGCATCTTCTGAAATGACTAGTCGATTGAATCTATATAGCAAGTACGGTATAGAGCCTCTAATTTTTCTAGAACCAGTAAATAGCGACGGTAAAAACATAGATTTAGTTCAATTAAAAAATGGCAGTTATGACCAATTTTTAGATTCGTTTTTTTCAAGTTTAAAAATAAACGGGATTACAAGCGAAACCATAGGAGAATGGGTTATCCTACCTGAAGGAAACACACCGGCATGGTCAACGTCAGATCCATCAGTATTTAGTGCAGGAGTTACGAAAATTGCACAGTATCAGAAGAAATACTTTCCTGGCAGCCTCTCGAGTATTATGCTAGAATCACAAACGTATTTACCGAACCAATCCTGGGGTGACGGAAACTATACTAGTCTTCGGCCCTATATTGAAACTATACCAAAAGGCTTAATCGACAGTTTTGGTTTGCAGGGATTTCCTTGGGCGTCGGCGGCTAATCAAGGTGGCGAAAAATATTACGATCCAGCAGTTTATTTAAGAGCTGATCTAGCAATTGAAGCTGCAAATACACTTGGCGTAAAAAACATATGGTATAACACCGGGACATTTAACAAAATGTATACCCAAAATGCATCGTCTACAATAACGGCTTCTTCAGCAGAAAGACAATTTATACTGAGCGGGGTGATTAAACAGTTGTCATATATTAAAAGTCAAGGTTATACTGCCGAACTTCACATTTTTGCTCAGAATAAATCAAATACTTCCGAGGATATTGATTGGTCGTATTGGAAAGATCAGCCAGATTTGGCAGATAAAAACACGGCTATATTTGTTGCATTTGTACATGATCTTAAATCTGCACAGATTCCCTTGTGGCTGTTCGATACCGATGCCAAGGACTAGCTTATTTGTTATAACTGAGGTTTCAATTCCTGAAGTGCCTGAGCAATATTTTCAACAACTACACCGCTCGATTTTATAGCTGATAGCTGCTTGTCAAAATCTGACGGATAGTTGTTATATAATCCGGCTGAAGAGTTGGGATCAATCTGATGGTAAACAAGTATAAGCCATGTGTTAGAAGCTTTAGCTTGATTTATCCAAGTCTGTACTTCTGCTAGCGTGGTAGTTGAAACCATATTCTGAACCATTAAATTATTTACATCAAAATTATTTTTAGCATTGTAACCAGGCTGCACTCCTCGGTAGCTTTGATAAAACTTGGTGGCTTCAGTAACAACTTGCTGATTTGACGCACCATAAGGAGAAGCGAAATTTTTAACTGGTATGCCAAGCAGAGATTGCAGGAACTGCTGAGAACTGCTTAGTTCGTTATCAACCTGTGGAAGAGTAAGTGTAGTTAGATCAGGATGAGTTACGGTATGTGATCCAATTTCTTGACCTGCACTATTTAGATTTTTAACCATCGCCGAAGTCATATAGTTTGGATCATTGTTGATTACTCCACTAATTATGTAATCAGTAGATGTAAAACTGTATTTTTTAAGTAACGGAAGACCGTTATTGTAAAAACTTGCATATCCATCGTCAGCTGTAATGCTTATAACCGGACGACTAAAGCCTTGATAACTAAAATCGTTAAGATTGTAGTCATCAGTAACTAGCCAGCCAATAGAGTATAAATTGTGATAAAAATTGACGGATACTGCACCGCTTGGCACAGTAAATTGTGTTTGAAATTTAGTCCAGCCGTTAGCACTCGGTGACGGATCTCCTAAGTACATATACTGGACAGTTCCGTTACTCATATTAAATGCCGCATCGATTTCACTAATAACATTAGACTGGTAATAATCGCTATAATTATACATATGACCAGCTTGGACTGCCAGATTGTCGTTATACCAATATGCCGAACCATTAGTAAATTTAGTAACCTGTGTTTTTACGCTTCTGGTGCCGCTATGACCAGTATTTAAGTAGCTGAAAGTAACGCTGTTGCTTCCCCAGGATCCACTTGTCCAATTGGCCGGCTGGTTCGCATTTGTAGGGTTAGGAGTTTCGAAAGACGGATTTAGTAAAATGTTTGAGCCCGGAGATTGGTTATTAACAGTTACAGAAACGGCTGTAGATGTGACGGTCTGTCCATTATTGTTAGTCGCTATAGCAGTCAGATTGTGAATTCCATTAGAATTTAATTTACTATTCCATATATAAGAATATGGTGAACTTATTACTGGGTTTCCCAAGTTTATGCCGTCTAGTTGATATTGAACATTTTTAATACCTGATACGTCGCTTGCAGTCGCTGTGATTGAGCTAGTTCCGGTTATAGTTGAATTCATGGCTGGTGAAGATATGCTAACAGCTGGCTTATTATTTTGTACGAGTGAATAGTCGTCTGTTCTGAGTGAGCCGACGCCGGCAATTAAATGATAAACAGTCATATTATGTACCCCAGACGGCACTGTTAGTGAAGCACTGTATTGTTTCCATACTGATGGTGATGCAGCTACACTTCCTAGATCCAAGTATGACGTAACATTACTACTGTTTGTAAAAGCTACTACGACATCACTGGCGATCGTAGCCTGGTAATAATCAGAAAATAAATAAGTCGAACCTGCAGTTACTGCTACCGGCGTAAAATACCATTTGGCATCGCCGTCAGTGTAGCTAGATATTTGGGTAACCATACTTCTTGTACCACTGTGAGCGCCGGTTGATGCGTAACTAAACGTTGGTGTATTGGTACCCCAGCTGTCATTCTGCCAGTTTAGTGGTGTATTTGTGTTTGTTCCAGTAGTTTCAGCAGATGAATTCGATATTAAATTAGAGCCTGCCGGCGTAGCGTTCGATACCGTAATAGTCTGCAAGGCTGAATTACCGGCAATACCGTTATTATTTAAGGCATCAGCACGAATAGTATGGCTGCCATTTGAAATCTTTGTTGTATCTAGCGAGTAAGTATAAGGGTTAGCCGTTAGTGGACTGCCGATTAAAGTGGAATCAAGTTCGAACTGAACTTGTTTGACACCAGCCGAATCAGAGGCAGATGCACTTAGATTCGATATACCTGTTAATGTCGAATTTGCTGCTGGTGAAGTTATGGATACTGTTGGACCGGTTGTCGGTGTATTAGTTGTTAGTGAAAAGTTATCAGTCTGGAGCGTACCGACAGCACTAATCATGTGAAATACTGTAAGGGTACTTATACCGGCAGGTACTGTGAAGCTGCTGCTTTTTAAAGTCCAATTAACTGCTGAGTTTACATTGCCCAAATCCTGATAAGATGATACACCCGATGACGTAGTGTACTGAATAACTAAGTCACTGGTTATGTCAGATTTATAATAATCACTAAATGTGTAGCTAGTCCCAGGTGTAACTTGTACTGGATCAAAATACCATTTGGCATCGCCGTCAGTGTAGCTAGAAATTTGAACTGAAAGACTTTTTTGATCATTATGGCCGCCGCTTACGTAAGACAAATTAGCCGTATTGGTCCCCCAGCCACCTTTATTCCAGTTTTGCGGCATAGTTGAGTCAGTTGGACTAACTGTTTCAACTGATTGATTAGCAATACTGTTAACACCGGATGCGTATAGCTTAGCTATAGGGAATAAAATAGAAACTAAAAAAACAAATAGTGCAAAAATGGTTGTCAATTTATTTCGTAACATTTAACTAAGATTCCTAATTAATAAACCGTATAATACAACTAATTAAACATATAGTCAATATTAAAGTAAAATAAGCTTTAGCAATAATATAACATAATAGACTTTACAAAACGTCATAAAAGGAGTATAAAAGTATTTAAGAGATTCACTATTGGTGGTATAGCGGCATTCTCTAGTAGTAAATAAAGGAGAGATGTATGTACGGAAAAGGTGCTGGCGTCTTAAATGTCGCTACAGGTATTTCTTTACTTCCAGATACTGGTAACAGCCGTCCGCTATTCATTGTAGCTGTCAGCTTACTAGTTAGTGGTGCTGTAATCTTTACGGTTGCAACTATTGTGGCTCGAAAAAGCCGATCTAAAGTAAACTAAATACTACTTTAATTTGAATATTAGCGGTAGTTTTCTGCCGCTAATTTCTTATAAAAAACATTTTTTCGTTCGTCTTGATTATTATGACACTACATAAGAAACTGACAGTACTAGCAGTTATTTTAGTTGCTTCTGGCGTAGCTGGCCTGTTGCCGTTTAATTATTATTGGTTAAAATCAAAAGTAGCATTAGCGCAGAACAGTGCAGTTTATGTTCCTCAATCAGCTAAACTTAATCCGTCGCCTAATCTTATTACCGGCATGCCGATATCAATATCGATTCCCCGCTTAAAAATTAATCTTGGTGTAATTCCTGGTTATTACAATAGTCGAGACGGTAGCTGGACTTTAACATCCGATAAAGCACAGTTTGCCACACCAAGTGTTCAGCCTAACAATATAACTGGCAATATGTTAATTTACGGCCATTATCGACCAGAAGTTTTCGCCTATCTCCATCTAATTAAACCCGGCGACGTAGCGGTTATAACTACTAGTAACGGCAACGTTTTCACATATTCTTATGACAGTACTCAGGCGTTTGATGAAACTAATACTTCGGTGTTTAGATATGATGGACCAGCTAGGCTGACAATTCAAACTTGTTCAGGCAGCTTTATGCAGCATCGGCAGATGTACTATTTTAAACTTGACAGTGTTAAAAAGTTATAACTGTTATTTATTTAGCAATATCAAGCAGAGCCGTACTATCTAGTTTGTATCTTCGACCTTCAGTCGACCAGCCCTGCGCGCCCGAGACAAATCTTTTCAGAACATAGATTTCGATAAAAGCCGTAAAATATAATACTATTTCAGTAACACGTAGAAAATAGAAGTAAGGCAGAATTCCTAGTAGAGACCATCGCTTCAAGGCAAAAGCACTGAGTATAGTTAGAAAACTGGTTACGATGAAATCAATTGAAATTGCAATAGGTATCATAAGCCATCGGTGAGTATATGCCAGTATTATCGGATAGAGTACCAGTACCTGAAAAAAGAAAAGAATAGTTTGTAAAAGTTGAAAGCCGATTCCAATATCAATTTTCTGAGCTCGAAGTCCTATTTTGTATTCTCGTATGCCTTGAAAAAACCCTCGATACCATCGCATGCTTTGTTTGCAAAAATCAGAATAAGATTGTGGATCCTGGGTATAATTTACAGCCTTGGGAATATATATAACTTTGCCAAGTTTTTTACGGTGAACTTGAAGAGTAATATCAAAATCCTCGGTTACGTTATGTCCGTTTATATCTAACTTAGAAAGGATATCTGTGCGAAAACAAGTTACTGGTCCAGGGAAAACCGATACCATTCCAAGCATCGATTGTATTCGTCTATAAAAATGCTGTCCGTATGTATAACTAAAGGCCCGGTATGAACTTATCCAGTTGCCTCTTAGACTCTGAACGAATCCAATTGCTACGGCATATTTTTTACTATCAAGTTTTTTTCTAAATATTCGAAAATAATTTGGAGAAAATACGCTGTCGGAATCAGCAACATGAAGCCATTCATAGCCTTTTATTATTTTAAATTTTTTGATAGCTTTTTTAACAGCTAGTGCTTTGCCGCTTCTTTTAACGCTATAGACGTTTGCACTGCCTAAAATCTTAATAGCTATAAATTTAGTTGCATCGGTTGAAGCATCATCAACAACGTATATATCCCTTTTTTTCTGCCCAGCTAATATGGCCGACCTAATTGTAGTCGCAATAATTAGCTCTTCGTTGTGAGCCGGTAGCAATAATGCCATTTTCTTTTGTCTGGTCTTTTTAGTTTTGTGTTTAATATTTGCTGGATTTGCATTTATTTCTATGTTTCTGGTTGTTACTTCGGGTACGAATGATCTATCGCCGACAGCATAATTAACTCGCACGCTTTTAAAGCGTCGCTTATAGATATGCCTGTTAACAGTTAATTCGCGTTCCTCGATGTTCATAGACTTCCCTTTAATATGAACATAATAATAACATGTATTAACTAAATAAGCAATAGTATTATATGAAATTATATTTAGACTAATTATTAGCTAATAAGGGTTAATGTCCAGCACTAGTTGCTAGTGACTCGCTGCGATCCAGATCCTTTAAATCGCTGTTAAGCAGTTTGTAAGACAATATTAGCGCCAGTACCGTGAATCCGGCAGTAAGTAACATCGCTAACTTAGTGCCATTGACTGTGCTTTCATTTGATAATCTTTTAAGTTCTATTATTTCACCGTCGGTTAGTGTTTCGTTTTTTAAAGGAAGTCCGAATTCAACATTTGAGGCTTGGGCTTTAATCGTCTGTGACAAATGTGTTCTATGTTCCGAAGTGATTAGATTGCTTGAATTTACTCCTTTAACAAGGCCGGTTCCGATCGCTGCGATCAGTACTGTTCCAACTATTGCTGTACCAAAAGACGAACCTACCTGTCTTAGCGTATTATTGACACCTGATGCTTCTCCCGCCTCGTTTACTGATACCGCTGAAAGTGTAATATTAGTCACCTGAGAAAATACCAGTCCGACTCCCATGCCGTAGATTAAAAGAGGCAATATAAGTCGGTTAGCTCCCCCGTTTAGGCTGATTTCCTGCCTAAGAAATAAGAGAGCAAATATATTTATGCTTAAACCGGTTTGAATAATTTTCTTCGGCTTGAAGTGTTTTGCTAAATAGCCACCAAGCGGGGCCATTATAAATAATCCTACCGACAGAGGCAGTAGCCCATAACCTGTATGAAGGGCATCTAAACCTTTAACACTCTGTAAGAATACCGGTATGCCGAAAATTAATCCTATTTGACCGACTGACATTACTGCTGTTAAAAACGCTCCGCTAGTAAACTGTTTATTTTTAAATAGTTTCATTGCTACTAGCGGTGTTTTACCGGTGTTCACCATTCTTTGTTCCCAAAAATAGAATGAAATTAATAAAAGTACTCCAACTATAAATGTTACTGGTACTATTGATAGTCCAAAAGGACTAAAAGCATGGTTAAAAATCATAAACGGCGACGATGCTATCCACCATCCGTACGATGCACTTTCGATCAATGCGTAGACTATACTGGCAAGACCACTAGCTGTTAGCAAAACTCCAACCCAATCTATCATCGGCTTCTCTTCATTATCCTGAGATTCTTTTATTACTACTGAGCCAATTAGAAGCAGAGCAACTACAAAAATATTTATTCGAAAACCCCACCTCCAACTGTAACGGCTAGTAAGATAGCCACCGATAACCGGACCTATTGCTGATCCAGCAGCCGCCATTCCACCCCATACGCCAAGCGCTAGTGCACGATCGCGTCCCCGGTAACTACTGACAAGCAGTGATGCACTTGCTGGCATCATAAGTGCTGCCCCAACACCTTCGATTATAGATTCACCTACAATTAAAGTTCCGACGTTATGGCTGATAGACGCGATAAATGATCCAATTGCAAAAATTACTGCACCGTATATAAACATTCGTTTACGTCCGAATAAATCACCGAAACGGCCGCCGGTTATTGTTAAGGCTGCTAGCGTCAGAGCATAGGCAGTAATAACCCATTGCAGAGATTGAATATTAGTGTGAAGTTCTCGGACAATAGTGCCAAGTGATACATTAAGTAGCGTCGTGTCAAGCACTATGATGATGACGGCTAGACCCATAACTATTAGTGGAGCCCAGCGACGGACAAACGAGGGGCGCGCGGCTTGATTGCTTTTAATTGTATCTTCCAAGTTAAAATTCTCCTATCAAGTGATTTGAATACACCATACAATTTAGTTTGTTTATCTAACTTACAACAAGTATAATAGAAACGATAAGTAATACAAGTATGAAATGATAAGGATATGTCATGATTGATTCACCTAAATTTTATGGATCTGCAACGGTTGGTACGAAGGGTCAGATAGTGATACCGGCCTTAGCCAGAGAAGAACTTGGCTTGAAAGAAGCCGATAAAGTCATAGTAGTAAGTGCCAAACAAGGTAGTGGACTAATGATTATAAAAGCCGAAATGCTAGAAATATTCATTGCCGATATGCAAGCCAAACTTGGAAATGTAATTAAAACAGCCGAAGAAATAAAGCATCAGGCCAGAAATGAAAAGTCATAAAGCGGCTAATTAAAGCTTTATTTATTGCTAATATAATAGAATGTCATTTGCACTCCCGATAACTGCTGCTGCCGGATGCGCTGTTGCTAACGGAATATCAATTATTCTTCAGAAAACAGGCGCTGATGACGAAGCCAAGGTTAAATCTCTTGATCTAAGTTTAATTTTCAGATTATTTAAAAACAAACCTTACTTGGGAGGTTTATTGCTACAGATTGTCGGATGGGTGCTATGTTTAGTAGCACTTCAGGTACTGCCAATCTTTTTAGTTCAATCTGTTATTGCGGCCAGCATAGTTGTAACTGCTATAGGCGAATGGATAATTACGCGGCACAGTCTTAATAAATTGGCATATATAGCAATTATTGGTGTACTATCTGGTTTAGTCCTCGTAGGATTAGCTGCAAAACCGTCTCATGCGACGTTAGGCAATGATGAAATACATACAATTTTAGAACTTGCACCGATTGTCCTAATAATTTTGGGTGTGTTTTTTATATATTTGAAAAAAAGAATATCATCAAGTTTCTTAGCACTACTTAGCGGTATATCTTTTGGAGCCACTTCTTTAATTGGCCGTATTATTGTGTTTCACAATCCTGTTTGGTTGATGCTGAAGGATCCGTTACTTTGGGCGTTAGTGGTATATGCTGTTCTCGGTCAATATCTATTTACTGTAGCACTACAGCGCTCCAGCGGTACAAAAGCCAATGCTCTAATGATCTCGACACAGACTTTAGTGCCTTCGTTTTTAGGGATACTATATTTCAATGATAAATTCCGTGACGACTTATTTGGACTGGTAGTGTTAGGCGCAATATTAGTAGTGGTTGGTTGTATTATAATTGGTAAAGTAGACAAACAAATTCCCGGAAATGTAGCACGCTAAATAACTAGATTTAATCATTTATTGAATTCATTAATTTATGTAATTTTCTGACAGTGTTAATATTTCGAATCGTTGTTTGTTCGTAAATATCTGAATTAATGAACATCTTGTAGCTACCTTTGCGTGCGTTAGAACGGTCGATATTCCAAGCTAGGGCACCCGGTATATAAATTAAATTCTCATGCGTGGAATTAAATTTAATACGCCTGAGTATACTGTAATCATCAATTTCATCCGCTAGAAACACTACATCCGTTTTTTGAATTTTATCATTTGTCCATTTTTTGGGGATATTATTATAGATGAGGTCCATTCTTTCTAAACTAACAAGCAGAACTCGCGGCTTAAATTTAAATACACTTCGAAATATCTTTTCTATCTGCTTTATTATCTTATGCGCTGGTCTGGTGTCTTCAAAGATTATGTTTCCGGAATTAATATAAGAGCTGGCATTTTCTATTCCTATATCTTGGAATGCCTTTTTAAGTTTAGACATTTCAACTTTAGCTTTACTGCCAACATTTATTCCGCGAAAGAGGGCTACGTATACCATAACATTGATAATTTTTTAGTTCATAAAACCAGAATGCAGTTTTTACGCTTATATTATTTTGCTGAAAAGTACAAACTGTTGTCTATTTATCTATACATTTTTAATCTTACATCGCTATTGGTAAAAGTTCAATTACTTCAAAATTGTGTTTGACTACAATCTATTTAAGTTAAACTAAAATTATTAACGATATCTAAAAGCAGATTCTTCAGCAATCACTAGCTAAAATTTTCCGGCTGAGCTAATTTTATCTGCCCTACTTCTAATTCCGTACCAGCACTTACTAAGATATCGTTTATTAAAGCCAGTTCAGTATCTTTAAATTTATCTTTGGTCTCGGCCAGAGTATTAACTATAATCTCAAGCCCAGGATAGTCGCATTCCAGTGGACTTAAATTATGCGCATATACCTCGAGTAAACCATTTAAAAATACAGCTTCATGTTTAGGTAGATATTTTTCTGTAGTCTCGAATACGATCAATCGAGTTCTGACTGCTTTCATAATTAAGTTAACTTCTATTATTTCGGGATATAAGATTATCCCAATGTCGCTATGTTCATATTCCATTGGTTTATATAATACTAAAATACTGCGTTAGGGTCCGTTTTGTCCATCTGTTGGAGTCCATTTAAATCGTTTATTGCAATACCACCGTAGGAAGAGCTATTTTTAAATACTTCATTAATAATTGTTACTTCGCTAGAAAGTTCGGAGATAGGTTTTGAGTAATAAGTAATTTTAGACGGCTGTACATCATTTACTTCTTGTCCGATTAATACTTTTACATTTGGGGCTTTGGTGCTTGCATACTCTACTTCAGTACGTGAATGGAAAATCGTTCCATCGTTTCCATTAGCAGCATTGCGGTAGGCCATAACTACGATATTTGATTTATCTAATTTATTAATAGTATCAACTAAATGATACAAAGTTGGCCCAGTCTTATTATCCCAAGTAATCGATGGTATGTTGCCGTTTTCGTTGTCAAACCAATATGGTATAGCAAATCCTAAATCTATCGATTTGTCTTTCTCTTGGTTAACGGCTAGTAATTTTACTGTGTCTAAAAGTTCACTAAGAACAATAGTTTTTTCGGTCATTGAAGAGTCCGGAAATCCTTTTTGGTTGTATGCTTCAATGTCAAATTCCAATCCAGAAAGTCTTGTTGTCGGATGGTTTTTATTAAAATTAATTACAAAATCCTGGATCGACAATGGCATACTTCTTAATTCTGGCTTACTCCAATCAGTGTTGCCGGCAGCAGCATATACTTTTACTCCATGTTTCGACGATTCTTTTATGTATCTGATTAGAGAATTTTCAAGTTCAATTTTCTTATTGGTGTCATTATTCTTATTAAAATCTGCATAACTGCCGATATCTACATAGACTGTGTTTATTTGGTGCAAGTAAAAAAACTGCCCTAGTTGATTTAAGTCTTCATCACTTCGATTTACTGGTGAATGCCAGTCCCATATTGCCACTGTTTTACTAGCTGGAAAGTATTGTCTTACCGGAAGCTTTCGGGCTGCGGTCTGCATTACTAAAGCTAGGATGCTTCCAATAACGATTATTATTAACCCGCTAATCAGTGCAGATACTTTTTTCACTTGTTTGCTCCCTCATAATCCAGAGCCTGCATTATTAAGGTCTTGTCGACTTTTATATTCAAACCTGGCTGATTAGAATTAAAAGTTTCGATCCGACTGCTAAGCCACATGTACGCTTTTTCGTGTCCGGTCTGTAGAGCTTGAGTGTTAGATGATTGTTCCAAATATTGAACGACCGCTTTATAAGCGACGGCTCTGGTTGTGTCTCCCCTCTCAACAGGGATAAGAAAATAATTGGCATCTGCCGGTGTTGCTGGAGCCGCCGGTGTCGGGACTGTTCCATATGCTGAAACATTATCATAATTAAAACCTGTACTCATATCTTCAAGATGGTTGGAACTAATTTTATGAAGCAGATTAATATCACTAACAAAATGACTTGTACTGATAACCCATGACAAAATAAGCACTGTAAAAACTAATGAGTATTCTAAAAGTAAATGGCGCCTTTCGGCAAATTTGTAAAGGCGTTTTGAGAGATATTGGAATTTTATTTTTACCCAGTAGAAATAGCCGATAAACCTAAATATAGTAAGTCCTAGCGAATAAATAGGGTATAGCAAGACCGACATCAAACTTTGTTTTCGTCTTAGTTTTAACCAGATAAGTATATCTAAAATCAAGTAAAAACCGTAGATTACTAGTAGATGGGATGATCTAGTAAATAGTGCCCAGAAAAATAATATACGCAGCGGATCGGTTATAAATACGTAAAGTAAATATGCTTTTTCAGCTTTCAGTAAATAGTGGTGACGCGGAGACAATAATACCCTTGCATAGAGCGTAAATAGTTCTGGTACTGTCGCACTCCAGTTAAAAGTACGCTGCTTGTATAGAGCTTTATAAGTACTTGGAGCCTTGGTAAGTACCGTTTCGTCGGTATAAGTTATTCCTTTTCCGGAATTTTTTAAATGAACAAGCATTGTCCTCTGTTCGTCTTCGCCAGCAAATTGACCGGAGTGGAGTGTAACCTGATCAATCAGATCTGTTGTTTTATATAATCCGATAGCACCTGAAATATTGCCGATAGCACCTGTGCCGGCTCTGACATTTTTGCCAAGATCCATACTCTGCTGGTATTCAAATTGTTGAAGCTCATTAATTAAAGTATTTTCTTTAACCGGCATTACATTGAATGCAACTGCACTGTAGCGTTCATCAAGCAAACTTGTTGGTATAAATGTATTGCCTATAAAAGTATCATCGTCGAGTAATAAGACATAAGGCGTTTTTACATAGCGCATACCGATATGCACACTGAATGCTTTATGCATATTTTGTTTATTTTGGAAGACTCTAACTCCCATATTCTTGGCGATTGCCGGCGTATTATCGGTTGAGGCATCCGATACTACAATTATTTGATTTGCCGGAACATGTTTTAAAGCCTGAGTGATAGTTTCTTCTATTATTTCTTCACCGTTAAAGCAAGCAATTAAAATTGTTAATTTTGTTGGGTCAAATGAAACGTGCCTATAACTCATTTTCTTTCTAGGCAAATGCAAAAAAACATACACACCATCTGTCAGGAGCGATAAGAATACGAAACTGTAGAAAAAAGAATTCAAATTTACGATCGATGAGAACACATAGAAATTAATTATAATAAATAGTAGAACCGACAAAATAACTGACGATGCAAATATGCCAAGAATCCATTTGGCAATATTTAAGTAAGCTAGTTTTAATTTATTGTAGACATTCGTGTCCCAAGAAATATGCTCAAGATTATACTGAGTTGTCCCAAAATTTGGCTGACTAATTAATGATTGTTCGTCTATTTTCAAACTTTACTCCCTGCTCCTCAAAATAAAAACCAAGAATTAATTCTTAAAAAAGAGTTATTGTTCGGCTTAAAATCTAACACATTAAAAATTTACTAGGTGTAAGATTTGTTACATTAGTTTAAAGTGTTATACACGTTTAAGTAATTAAGAACTATATATTAAAAATCACATAATAGCAATAATAACAACAAAATGTATAAATAGTAATTTTGCTACTATTTTAGTGTTTGACCGAAATTACGCTAATGCCAGTCTGGTGGGTCTTTAATCAGGTAGTTAATAACTGATAAAACGAAATTATGATCAATAGTGTCCATTTCCCTAGGATGAAAACTATTCATACTATCAAATGGAATACTGCTATTTGCCTTTTGTGAAGTATCCATCCACTTATTTTCTAACTGTAAATCGGTTATATTATTAAAATTCTCTGTCGTATTTGAGATAAGTATTAAGTGTTTTTTGTCCATCCTTGCAGTTTCAAAGCTATCACGTTGCATTGAATCGTTAATTTGAAGTTTTCTTCGTTTCATGAAAGTGCTTTCGTATCTATCATCAATGTATCTTTCTGTTGCTTTTAAAACTCGTGTTTCAACTTGTTCAGAATTATTTACCGGAGATCCAATAATATATATTGAAGATTCCCAAATAGGTATTTCATCATTGTCATTTTCCAACTTACTTATTCTAAACATTCTTTCTTCCCACGCACCGGTAATAAGTTCTGATACTTCAGCCCCTTCCGGAGTTTCTTCTAGAAAAGTTTTCGAAATTTCAATTTTTATATTTCCGGCAAGATTTGTTTGAGAACTGATTAATCCGTTTTTATAGTATTTTAATTTCTCAGTTGGTACCGATTCAAATAATAAATCGGCAGCTTTTAGGAAAGATCTGGAAATATCGCTTCGCTGTAATTCTATCGATTCATCACCGTTAATGATTTCATACATAAGAATAGTTATAACATAATATGTACAATATGTAACTATTATATATATTTTACTTGCTTCATTAAATTTATACTTTTTAGAAGTAATATGTCAGAACTAACAAGAGTAATGCTGATTTGATCTATTGACGTTTTTAAATTTATAAAACACAATCTCACTACTGTATGCATAATCCGATTGATCGTGTCATTAACTTAGAAGGTTTTCCGACTAGTTTGTCTCGGTCTGAAAATGATAATTATTCAGAATCAAATAATCCAAATCAGGTCTTATTACCTATAACAGACAATTTGGAATTTAATTATCAAATTCCTGGTCATGAATACGACGAATTAGTTTCGAAATACGAAAACGCACTAATAAATAATCCAGTAATTAGATATAAACGAGATTTTGAAGGCTTTACCGGCGAATATAAAAGTACAATTAATTTAGACGATATTAGTGGTGATGACGATCAAGATATAGATTGGTTTATCAGGCACATGAAACGGTATCCTTTGCTTGATGGTTTGGCGCATGAACGAATACTAAGAAATAAGTTAGAAGAAGGCTTACAAGCAGAACGTATTTTATCAACAATCGATATTTCGACAGAAGAAACAACAATTAATAAATTAAAAGATACTGCTGCAATAGGCGCTGGTGCGTTTCTGACAATGTATGAATGCAATTTAAGGCTGGTATATAGTTACGCTAAAAAATATTCGACAAGCTCAAGCTTTAGTCGGGCAGACTCGATTCAGGAAGGTTGCATCGGACTCAGGCGAGGCATACAAAAATATATTCCCGACAAAGGTTACAAGCTTTCGACGTATGCAACAGTATGGATTAAACAGGCAATTTCAATTGCTCAGGCAGAGAGTCGATACGAGGTTAGATTTTCGCCAAAAATGCATGATAAAGCTAAGCATATTAGAAAATTTATCGATCAAGTGTTAGAAAATGGCAAAAGCGAACCTAACGATCAGGAACTCGTCGAAGCGGGCTTTAGTATCGATGATGTTAAGATCGTCTACAACTTTTTTTACAACAATCGTATTTCACTAGATGCACCATTAAATTCTGAATCAGATGGCACACTTTACAATAAACTTCAGAAAGAACAATTGTCGGAAAGTCGTATAGATAGCGATCAGATACTTAATTATTTGGAAAAGCTATCGATTGAAATAAATCTTGAACCAAAGGATTTAACAATGTTTTTACTTCGGCATGGAATACTTGCTGACGACCCATTTGTAGATAATAAATTTAGCTCAGGTGCTGTAAATACTAAAAAGCTAAAAGAACTAGTTACGAAGATAAAAAATACAGGCGAAAATGCCATGTTAGACGAAATCGGACAAGTTTATAATTTAAGCCGCGAACGGGTTCGCCAGCGCAATACAGACACGTTTTCTAAAATTTTGAGAAATTTATCTATTTCGCGGTTAGCCATCACATTAAATCTCGACGACCTTGAATTAAATGATTTTAATACTTATTTTTTCAATGTCGCTAAAAAGTCAAAACGAACGTCAACTAATAAATTTAACGATAAAATAACTGCTGCAAAGAACGTTATAAATTTGTTAAGTTTATCTGACGCTGATATCGATAAAGTACTAGCTGAGGCGGCTACAATAATTAAACTAAATTTTAACTTGGCAGACAGCCGGGCTACTAAAATAATTAATTGGGTAAACGATAGATTTGATATTAAAGACGCTGATTCGCTGCCCCCATACAAAGTAATAAGCTCAAAAGACTACGGTATTGATAAAACCTCAGCATGCTTAGGCGACGCCGTAGTTTTGGCTTTAATTGCAAAGGTCTGGGGCTCTTCAATCGAAGAATTATATAACTTCTTGGAGGACTAGTTTTTAATTAACAAGAAAAGTTGTGATTCGATACTTCTGGCATGCCGGCTGGACGAGGAGTAAAGTTATTCCCACTAACATTTATGTTGGTTGAACAATCTGTCCAAACTGGTGCCTGGGTGCCATATATGCTTCTAGCGGGCCAGCTAGTGGCAAATGCCTGAGTATTGCCAGATACAAAAATACCATCGGCAAATGTGATTTCAATAATGATTTGATTTGGTAATAATACGCCGGTATTGTTTGTAATGTGAAAGTTAGATCGTCTCAATCCGCCAATTTGTCCTTCGCTGTCAATTTGAATAGCGTGGTTATGCATTCTATTTCCATCAAAGGTAATGTCATGTTCTATAGCAGCATGCCCAATATTGCCGATTGTATTAAAACCACTCATACCAAGATCATTATTATGAATATTAAGATTTGCAATAATACTGGTAGTAGCATTAGCTTCTAGATCAAACATCGAACGTCGGCAACCCTTAACTAACCCAATACTATTATTTTGAACTGTCACCTGATCTGCAAATGTTATCGGCATACAAGAACGGCCAGCAGCGTCAATAGTTGAATTTTGGATTGTTACATTTTGAGCAGCTTTGTTTACTCCTCCACCGCCAATATATACGCCGTCTCCCCAAGTTTGTTTTGCGTTAACATGGTCGATTAAAATGTTATTGCCACTACCTATGTTAAATGCAGTTTGAGCTTCATAATCGAATAAGTAAACACTTGTTGTGCTGGCTGTAGGATTTGAACCGATTACGTTCATGTCTCTAACTATTAGATTTGTGTCGCTTTCAAAGTCCCAATGCATTCGGATTCGATTTGGAAAACAAAACGATACTCCCATAGTATGATAGTCACAAGGAGCGGGCGGCGGCACTTTTGAGCCGTTTGTAGTAGCAAAGAAGGTCGAATTATTACCGTTTAGCGTTATGCCGGTTTTATTATCAAGTAAAAGTGTTCCTTCTATCCGGTATCGGCCGTTCACTGGAAAGTTTACGGTTGCACCGTTAGTTAGTCCAGCTAGATAAGTATTTAATGAGTTCGTTACGTCTGCTGTTCCAGTGTCGTCTATAGTCGATGGAATATTAGTTATGCCTGATGGTTTTTTAAATTGTATATATCCGCCGCCAGATGCACTGGTATCGTTGCCTTTTACAGCTGGGGCCGTTACATTGCCTGCTTCAGGTTGGACTGCAACTGTTGGGCTAGCAGCATGAGATTTTACTAATAGCACTAAGCCTATTAATGCAAAGAAAGATACGAATATTATTAAGGAGTGAGAACTGACATTCAAACAGACAGATTTATAATATTTGGTGATGCTCTTATAAATTGTTTTCTTAGTCTTGGACATATTAATATTTTAAAAACACGAAGTCTTATAATAAAGTTTATGCTTTTATAATTATGGTTACAAGGTTTGAAACAGTATTACTGTACAATATATTGTCAGTTTACTCGGTTAATATTTAACTAAAATAGATGAACTATGCAGTTACGTTATAATAAAATCGTACCATGATGCTAAAGCAAAAAACTGGCAGTACCAATAAAAAAGTTTTTACTAAGCTATCGCGTCTTAAGAAATCGCAAATGCTAATTATTTTTGTAGTGATTTTCGCATTTATAGGTTGCATAATATTGTTAGTCGTACATGCATCAAACCCGACTGCTTCCATCGAGCCAGAACTTGGCGGCGTCAGTTGTCCTGCTGTAACAGGCTCAGATTCGACAGCTTCAGGCAGTAGTTATGTACAGTTTAAATCAATGTCGTGTGGAGGCAATTTTGAACCATTAGTAGGATCGTTTGTAGGTGCCAAAACTGATGCGCCTATGTGTTCAATTTATTGTACGTCCAAACAAGTTGAAAGTACTACCCTGCCAAACAGGTCTATTGGTTTGGACATGATGAATGATACCGGCGAAGGTGGCGACAACTGGTTTGACGTTACCAACCCGCTCGCATGGACCAACGATACTAATGACAACGGTGGTAATTCAAATATTCAAGGCAACAAAGAATTTATTAACTCCCGTGCCAACCGTGGAGTTGTCATGTCGTTCTTTATGTATCCTTATAATTTAGATGGTCCAGTAACATTTGGTGGTACTACCACATCGTCTTGCCCTCAGGATCCTAATTCTGACGCTACTAAATTAAATCAAGATAAAGCCTGTATGCTAGCTGGCGCCGCTGGCCAATTTAATGCACATTGGGCAAATCTCGCAAGGATTTTAAATAATTATGGGTTAAACACACCTAAACTAATACTAAGAATTGGTTGGGAATGTAGTGGCAATTGGTATCCTTGGAGCGCCTTTGTAGCTGGTGAAGCCAATTATGTATCGTATTACCGTAATATAGTAACCAGTATGCGTGGTGCAGTTAGCAATCCTCAGTTTAAATTTGCTTGGGACTGCGGTACAGGCACGGATTGGGGCAACGGCGGCAGTCAAAATGACGGTCACTTTTCATCCGACGCATACCCAGGCAATGCATTTGTCGATTACTTAGATTTTGACCCTTATGACAACGGTAACGGCGGATTGGGTGCGAGTGGCAATGATTGGGACGCAAATACTGTTAATAGCGACCATGGCTTAGCATTTTGGGCAAATTTTGCAAGTCAGAACAATAAGTATCTAGGTTTCACCGAATGGGGAGTAGCTAACGATAACGACCCCAATTATATACAAGAAGTACACGACTTCGTGTATAACAAGTCCAATCGAGTAGCTTATGCACTATATGAAAACTTTGATACTAGTACAAGCAGTGGCAACGGTCAGAACTTTAATATAAATGCCCACCCTAATTCGTTTGCTGCATATAAGCGTTTGTTTGGTAGCGCTCCCGAAGGCGTATTACCGAATTTTTAAATATTATCTTGCAATCATGTAGTTTTTGATTAGTCATATAACTGTAGTGAAACCTGTTTCTTAAGCAATATCTAAGCATATTGCGATTATGATTAAGCTACTTTGTTAGTCGATCAAACCACCTAGTAATTTTGAAAAGAAGTATGTTCGACAAAAGTATTATTAATTTAAAAAAGACAAGGAGGACGAATATATGTCTAATCGTTTATCGATCGATACCGGGTTAGCACTTGATTATATCGAATACTCGTATAGCAGTTCTGATCTGACTTTGCTTGAACAGCTTTTTTCTAAAATAATATAAGGAGTAATATTATGCATAAATTTGAATTACCTGAAGATTACGCTTTGGTACTGCAAGAAGTCGAAGAAAATGGAACAGAAGATTTTGATAATATTGCAGAATCACTCCAGCTCGATCGCAGCCGCCTTTGGCATATAATACATGTCTTGCAAAGAAAAGGTTTAATAACTATACACAACTATTCCCAGGATATCTGGATTAATCTTAGTACTAAAGGTAGTAAGCTAATCACTTATATGTTGCCGGACTCTGGTATTCATAACAATTAAACCAAGTATATTTTGTTATTTAATTATTAAATCTATGCTAAGTATTTCGCGGTTTACCGCTCGTCAGCGCGACTAAATTATTCGCGTATACTAATGGATTGATGTTGCGAGAACTGGGTGCTGGTGATCGAAAAAACGATCGACTTCAGCACCCAGCCTCAATCTCGCATCAATCCAAAGCGGCGGGTTTACTCCAGAGGGTCAGAGATCTGACTCGCGAATCTGGTAGTTAGATTTCCGCTGCTTGGTACATTCTTTGCTAGACCGTCCCAGGTTGAAGAGACCCGTAGTCACACTTGTCCCTTGTGTACAGCCATTGACGGGTGGTCACGTACTGGCCAGTGTTTCCGACTTGAATGTCGAAATAGACATAGCCGCCACCAACACCGTACACCGCGGTCGAAAAGGTGTAACTGAGACCGTTGAGGGAGATGGCTTGTAGTGACAGGACATTTTCGTCAAACGTGAACAGGATGCACCGGTTCTCATACGCGGCGATTTGCACCTGTGTGTAGACGAATTTGGTGTAGAACTTCGCGACGATGCCGCAAATCACGGACCACCATGCGAAACCCAACGCCGCACATGCACCTGCTGCTAGCAGACCAACCGCATCTTCGGACTCACTGCCGTACACTCCCAGCTTCGAATTGAGCCAACGGACAGTGCCGGGCTCGACAACGATGCCACAGTGAACACCGGTTGGCACGAATATGAAGT
The DNA here is from genome assembly GCA_038216175.1 of Saccharimonadales bacterium (SeqCode). GTDB lineage: Bacteria > Patescibacteriota > Saccharimonadia > Saccharimonadales > OMJO01 > JBBQQG01. The sequence goes on along the minus strand of JBBQQG010000006.1, from coordinate 19,810 downwards.
ACTTGAGCGAGCAGTACAGGTTGGCACCGTAGTAGGACGGGCTGCTAAGCAGCATTACCTTGTTGTTCGGCGGCGGCGATATTGACTCGACATGCTGAACGGCAGGTACCGGCTTCGACGGCGCCGATGACTTGTGTTGACTGATAAGTGTCGTCGGTACCAGCGTCACCACCAAAAACACGGCGATTACCTGCAAGATACGAGCCTTTTTCGGATTCCTGAGTTGCCACGGCGATTTGCCGATCGACATCATGAAGAACCGCATTACGCGACCCTTCTCCTTGTACTGCTGCACTTGCCTTTCAACACTGGTTTCATTTTTCATGCCTGAGTCTCCTGACTCTATCGACGATCTATCGATGGATGGCACTAAATACGTGTTATCTCAAGTACAGTTCCTCCTTTTCGTGGGATCTGATCTAAGATGTGAATGCACACACCTCCTTGCCGCACAACTGGCCATGTCTTGCACCATGCGCCTGACAGATGCCTAGTTGTTTAGTTTGAAGATTGCACAAATAAACTTAGCTGGGTAGCCGAGCTCTTTCATCCTCGTGAACGAGTCGCAGCTGCTTTAGGATTCGCTAAGCGAATTGCCTCCCAAGTGGGTCACTAGTGACCTACAGCCTGTTTGTAAAACTCATTCTCTACTCATATAAAGTATAAGTCAAGCATATATATTTACTCTGGTGTTCTCCTTTAAAATAGCTGAGTAGCGACTGGTCTTGACTAAACTATTTAATAGTGTATATATAAGTATTATGATAAGTAATGAAACTGACACATTTGGCCCTTCAACTACTGGTGGTAACCGTTTAACTTCCAAGATTCGTGCCATATCGATGGTTGCGGCCTTATTTTTATCTGCATGCTCAGCTCAGCCCTGGAAAAAATCATCGGCTGAATCTGCACAAACCTCAACAACAGCGCTACTACCGAATCAAAAATCTGGAAATCTTTCTAGAGATCTAACCGCTAATGCTCAAAACTTTAATGAAGCTGTTGCAGCTAGAATTATTAGTTTATATAACGCTAAAATCGACCCTACTAGTCCAATAGATGGCCGAGGAACAACGTTGAAAAGTGACAAACAAAATGCTGACCATACTTCGACAATTGTCGAAAGTATTAATATTCCACAGTCATATATTGGAGATCTAACTGGTGGCATCTATGATCTGATGGTTAGTTTAGGCCTAGATAATAAAGGCCAACCTGATGTTAAAAAGGTTAACCATATTGAGATTGCTGAACTAGTAAATGGTCTAACTAATAAAGGCAAAATAGCTGATACCTTTAAATACGTTTCTGATAAGTTGTCCGACGGGTCCTGGTCTGAAATGATTGATCGAAATATACCGGGTGACGAGATTACCCCTAGTTCTGTCGCTCACACTACCGGTAAACCCGGAATAGTTGATGCATATGGTCGATACGACTTGGCGAACCAAAATTTGGTACAGCAAGATGTGACTGATGTTTTATTGTCGGCTGCGAACGGATCTGCAATAAATTACCATTGATATTTGAGATCACTTTCAGCCATTAAGATAAATAACGGCTAATCTTCATTTCATTGTTATACACGTGAATCTATACACAGTGATTAAATATAACTGGCATACCGGTGGGCAGTGGATTAAAAATGTTATTTGCAACACTAACATTGGTTGAACAATTCGTCCAGATTGGGGCTTGAGATACCAGATAAGTTCGTACTGGCCAGCTGGTATTGAAAGACTGAGTATTTCCAGTTACGACGGCACCGTCAACATATCGTAGAAAAATGATTCCTGAATTAGCGACTGTGCTGCCGACATTATTGGTAATATGATAATTTTGACGGTGGCCATTAGGCAATCCATAAACATCTACATAAATTCTTTGATTGTGCATTCGATTACCGTCGAATGTTATATCGTGTTGCGTACCCGGCTGACTACCGGCATTATCCAAAGTAGCAAATCTGCTAACACCAAGATCGTTGTCGTGAATATTTATAAAAGTAATCTGGTCGCTTGAAGTATTATCTTCAAGATCAAACAAAGCCATTCGGCAGCCGGTAGTCATTGCAATGTGATTATTCAGTACAGAAACGTGATCACCATCAACGACTGACATGCATTGACGTGACGATCCATCTAGCGTTGAATTTTGCACTAGCACATTTGTCGCCGCAATATGACTATTTCCACCACCGACATATACAAGATCTCCCCAGGTATTTTTTGCAGTAACATTATTTAATGTTATGCCATCACCGCTACCTATCTCATAGCCGGCCTGTCCTTCATATTGAACGAGATATGTGCCATTTGTGCCAGGGTTAGTCGATGCCCCGACAACATTGGTATTTTCGACTAACAAATTAACGTCGCTTTCAAAATCCCACTGCATACGCGCACGGTTAGGATAACAAAAAGTATAACCTTGAGTCTTTGGATCACACGGCGACGGTTCGACAGCCGATCCATTTGTTGTGGCGAAAAATGTTGAGCCATTTCCATTTATTGTAATTCCAGATTTTTGGCTTAAAAGCAATGTGCCTTCTATTCTGTAACGCCCGTTAACAGCAAAATTAACAGTAGTATTGTTAGCTAAACCCGACAGAAAACTATTGAGAGACGTTGTGACATCCTGAGCTCCTGTTGAATCGATAGTTGATGGTACGGTTTTTGTTAAACCAGATTTGTTAAACTGAATATATTTACCGCCCGATGCACTGCTATCCGATTGGACTAAGGCCGGTGAGTTGACGCTTGTCGATTCTGGCTGTATTTCGACAACTGGACTAGCGGCGTGGGTAGCGGCAAGTAGTATTGATGCAATTAAGGAAAATAGCAGGATAAAAATTATCATTACCGAATGATTGGTAGCTAATTTTGGTAATTTCATAATTTTGATAAGCTTCTTTTTAGAATGCGACATATATTTGAGATAACTTCTAGCCGGATATTATGTTTAAAGTATATGCTAAAAAATAAAAGTTATCAATCTTGCCTGTTTATCCTGTAGACGTAAAAAGGGTTTATAATTTGATATATTAAAATCAACGTAGATGCTATGATAAGCTTAAGTTAATTAGAGATTGTACCGAAAAAATATGTTCGCCATACCGGATAATATTAAAAGAAATTTACGTAATAAATTCTCAAGCCGCAGAGTACAGCTGTTGACAATAGTGTTAGTGTTTGGGGTCGTCGGAGTAATAACACTAGTGCTGTCTTATGCTAGTAGTCCAGCCGTTTCGATTGAGCCGGAAACTGCAACTATAAGCGGCTCCAGCTCAGTAATAAATGATACGACAGCTAGCGGCGGAGCAGCTATACAATTTGGCAAATCCAATCAGTCAGCCACTAAAATTAGGGCAGCGTTCTATTATCCTTGGTTTCCAGAAGCCTGGAATCAGCTAGGCATTAACCCGTATACAAACTATAACCCTACTCTAGGGTTTTATGATTCGACCAATCCTACAGTCATAAATTCCCATATCGATAGTCTTATATATGCCGGTATGAATGCGGCAGTTTATTCTTGGTGGGGACAAGGTAGCAAAGAAGATCTTAGATTTTCAAATGTCTTATCTGCAACTGGATCGAAACCATTGAAGTGGTCACTATATTATGAATGTGAAGGAAATGCTACTGGTGGTACTTGCGGAAATATCGGTGGCCCGAGTCCTACTATTGCTAACATTCAAAGCGATCTTAGCTATATCAGATCAAAATATGGCAGCGACTCGCATTTTCTTCTGTTCAATAATAAACCGGTTATTTTTGTCTATGGTGATGCAACCGATTCCTGTACTACTGCCGCCAACTGGAAAACTGCAAATGGTAATTTGGGTTCGCCGTTTTATGTAGTTTTGAAAGTTTTTAGCGGCTACGCCAACTGTCCCAGCCAGCCTGACAATTGGCATCAATATGCTCCGGCAAGTGCAATTGATGTTCAGTCCGGTCATGCAGTTAGTATTTCACCAGGTTTTTGGAAAAAAGGACATCCATCAGGCGGTGGTGATGGTTTCCCTTATTTAGCTAGAAATCTAGCTACTTGGCAGCAAAATGTTACTAGTTTAAAAAATAGTACCGATCCAATTCAATTAGTCACAACATTTAATGAATGGGGAGAAGGCTCGGCAGTTGAATCAGCCAATGAATGGTCGTCTGCCAGCGGCAATGGTAGCTATTTAGACATACTCCATAATACTTTAGTCGGTAGTTCCGATGCTATACCACCATCTGTTCCAGGCAATTTAACTGCTACTGCTTCGTCGCAGTCTCAGATAAATCTAAATTGGTCAGCATCTACGGATAATATTGCAGTTATCAAGTACAACATTTTACGAGGTGGTGTGCTAGTTAATTCTGTAAATGCCCCGGCCACCAGTTTCAGTGATACTGGCTTATCGCCAGCTACAAGTTATAGCTATACTGTTCAAGCTCAAGATGCAGCCGGAAACAAATCTCCAATATCAAATACTGCTACAGCTACGACTCAGACTTCAATCAGCGATCCTGTAATTACTGCTGCAGGTGACATATCTTGCGACCCAGTTAATCCTGCCTTCTCCGGTGGTACGATTACAGCCTGCCAACAGAGAGCGACGTCTAATATTATTAATACACTTAGGCCGTCGGCAGCACTGACATTGGGTGATAATCAATACGAAACTGGCTCGCTTTCCAATTTCAATGCATCGTTTAACCTAAGCTGGGGAATATTTAAATCGTTAATACATCCAGCGATCGGTAACCATGAGGGCGGCGAAGGTGGCAGCAATGCTGGTTACTTTGATTACTTTAACGGTTCCGGCGTCCAGACCGGACAGGCTGGTGACCGAAGCAGTGGTTATTACAGTTATAATATCGGCAAATGGCATCTTATTTCCTTGAACAGTAATTGTGGTACGTATAGTTTTAATGGATCGTCTAATGGCTGTGCTAGTGGCTCTACTCAGGAAAACTGGTTAAAAACTGATCTTGCAGCTCATCCTAATGTTTGTACTCTTGCTTATTGGCATGTTCCACGCTTCTCCAGCGGTAGTACCCACCACAACGATGCATCGACAGACACAGTCTATACTAATTTCTGGACTGATCTATATTCAGCTGGCGCAGATATAGTACTAAACGGGCATGATCATGATTATGAGCGGTTTGCTCCGCTTAGCCCGAGCGGTGTTGTTGATGCATCAAAAGGAATTTCAGAATTTATAGTTGGAACTGGCGGTGACAGCCAATATTCATTTACCACTCCAGTAAATGGCAGTTTATATCGTGGAGTTGGATATGGTGTCTTGAAATTAACGTTGCATGATAGCAGCTATGACTGGCAGTTTATCAACGCACCAGGCACTAGTATTAATGACAGTGGTACGACTACATGTCACAAAAGTCCAAATATTAATCCGCCGCCCGATACTTCCCCGCCGACCGTGCCAGGTAGTTTTAGTGGATCGGCAACTAGTCCGACATCAGTTAATCTTAGATGGAGTGCTAGCCAAGACAATGTAGGCGTTAATAGTTATAGAATATATAGAAATGGTAACGTTGTTGGCAGTGTTAACGGGACAACTTTAAGCTACACCGATAATTCTGCCATTCCGAACACTAGCTACTCTTACCAAGTTTCAGCGCTTGACGTCGCAAACAATGAGTCTGGTTTATCGCAGGTCGCAAGTGTAACTACTCCGAACACTACTCAGCCTGATACTTCCCCCCCAACAGCTCCGTCGAATCTTACAGGTACATTTGTTCCTAATACTCAAATTAATTTGAGCTGGACTGGTAGCCATGATAATGTAGGAGTAGCTGGTTACAAGATTCTTCGAAACAATGTTTCATTAAATAGTAATGTACAAACGACATCTTTTGGAGACAATACGGTAAGTGCTAATAATTCTTATGTCTACTCTGTGACGGCTTTTGACGCTGCAGGAAACTCAAGTCCAGCAGCTACGGTTACAGTATCAACAACAGTTATTGTGCCACCTCCGAATGCTGTTTGTGGATTAACTTCTACAGCGCCTGCAAAATATAAGCATGTTATATGGTTGTGGATGGAAAATCATAGTTACTCTGCTGTAATTGGCAGTGCTGCAGCACCATATCAGACTTCGCTGGCTAATCAGTGTGCAACTAACAGTCAAATGCGCGATGCTGGTTCGCAGTATAATTCGCTGTCAAATTATATTGCTGCCACATCCGGTTTAGATTCATGTAGCGGTGGAACGAGTTGTGGAGGTAATAGCACCTGGAATGACTGTGACTACAATGCTTCGTCGTGTCAGTCGCCTAATGACAATATATTCAACCAGGTTAGAGTTAGTGGCGGAACAGCAAAAAGCTATGAAGAAGATATGCCATCCAATTGCTTCAAGACAAATTCAGGTAATTATGCTATTCGACATAATCCGGCCGCTTACTTTACATTTTCCAACAGCCAAGCAGCTTGCCAAACCGATGATATGCCAATGGGCAGTACCACTTCGGGTAATTTCTTAAATGCTCTTGCTAGTGATGCTTCCCTGCCAACCTTTTCGTTTATTACTCCAAATGTATGCAATGACACTCATGATTGTTCTGTCGCAACCGGCGATGCCTGGCTTAAAAGCTGGATGCCGTTAATACTAAATTCACCTGCTTACAAATCTGGTGATACTGCTGTTGCTTTATGGTATGACGAAGACACGCCAATACCAAACGTTATGATTGCACCTTCTGTAAAACATGTATCTTTAAGCGACAGTACTTACAGCCACTATTCACTGCTTAGATCATCTGAAGAAATGCTTGGTTTGCCGTTTATTGGCAAAGCCAGTTCCGCTCCGAGCCTTAGGTCACCGTATAATTTATAAGGTTTCCGATGTTCAAGATAACAATACTAGGATAAGTTTACTTATCTGTTTAGGCTGAAGTTTTTAACTAGTATCTAGGAAGCTAACAAAAACTTTTTAATAATCTAATTTGCGCTTGCTTGAAGTAAGGAAATTCTATTATCTTCAGTATCCATGGCCGATATCCATAGTCCGACGCCGGGAATCATCTGCGGTTCATCGGTGTGGTCGCCGTTTTGATCCATTCCGCCGAGTATTTTACCACCGGCTTCTTCTACTGCTTTCATTGCTTCGTTTATGTCATCGACTGACACAACTACAGATGGAGCATGTGATAATGGGTTTTCAGTTTTTTGGTAAAAACCTCCGTTAATCGCACCAGGTGTTTGGACCATGCCTTTATCGTCTGTCTCGGCGGTATGAGCAACTACATAGTCTCCCATATCTGGACCCATATTTTGTGTATGCCAGCCAAAAACTGCTTCATAGAATTTGACCATTCTGTCTTTATTTTCGTAGCCCATTTCAAAATGTACTACTGGATTTGGTTTGCTCATATTAGATCCTCCTATTTATATTTTTCAGAATAACACTTTTAAGTGGCAATTGTCGCGCTAAGTCTTACTAATATTTTCTGGCTGTCATAAAGATTATTAGATTAAATGTCTATCAACTACACTTAGGCTATGTTTTTAACTGTCAGTGAAGACATTGTATGGGAATATGTGAGGTCATGCCGCCATGATCTTTATAATTACTTATTATCACTGTCAACTGCAGATTGGAATAAACAGTCGCTTTATCAGGGCTGGCTGGTAAGAGATGTTGTTGCTCATCTTATTATTTTATATAACTACCAAACAAGTTCGTCGCTAATTGACTTCATAAGATGCGGCTTCAGAATTAATAAATTTTTGTTCATTACTGCAAAAGTATATGGCAAACACGACAAACAAAAATTATTAAGTGATTATAAAAAATTAATTGAACAGCGCAGTATCCCCTTTTTTGTGCCACCTTTGAATGCTTTAGTAGATACATTAATTCACGAGCAGGATATCCGAATTCCACTTGGCCATAATAAGCCAATCAAAAAAGACTTGCTCAAGTTCGTGTTCATAAATTGGAAACCAAAAAATTTTAATATTGGCGAAAGAATTACTGGTATCAAAAAAAGGACTTCCAAATTACATTTTAGTGCAAGCGACTTAACGATTACATATGGCTCTGGATTAAAGGTGATAGGAAACGCACAAGATATTCTACTTGCCATCGCAGGTAGGAAAACTTCTATCGCCAGACTGCACGGTGACGGTGTTGAAGTTTTAAGAAAACGGTTAAATATTTGACCAGTGTTTAAATTATTCAGGGCCTACATCTTTTATATTAAATAAATAGACATTTCAGTGCTGGGCACTAGCACAATATGTATTTCAAATAAAAACCGTGTAAATTTCTGGATATTCTATATAGCATTTCCGGCTTTATCTTTCCCATTCTTTTAGTTTTATGTAATAATGTCTTAATATTTAATATGAGAAGAGCTTAATAACGATGGAAAGAAAAACATTTAATCCCGACTTAAAAGGCCGAGTCAGTAAAGTTGTTGCTTGCGGTGGCATGGTATTAAGTCTATCGGGCTGTTTGTCGCTAGCAACTAACTATCAGGGCGGTGATGGATTAAAAGTAGCTGTCGCAGGAGATAGTCAGATATATCAAGCTGAGAATGATCCTAGCAACAGCTTAACTACTGCAATCTCAGCACTCAAAGATCCGGTTACCGCAGAAAATTATCAAGTAAGCAAATCGACTTTAATAGGTGCAAATACATCCGATCTTTTGGCTAATCCAAATACAGCTTTTACAGGCTGGCCTTCTGTACCAGATATTGCGGTTGAAGACCTTGGTACCAATGATCTGCACGTCGGTCCAAATACAAACCAGAGCTATATTACTCTTGCAGATGCAGAAAAGAATTTATCACAGTACTTAGTAAATACCGGTGCTCAGTGTAACGTATTAATTGAAGTAGTAGAGACAACGCCTTGGGGACTTGATAAAACAGCACCAGCTTGGAATGCATACCTAGCACAAAAGGTCATTGATGATCCTAGCCATAATGTACTAGTCCCGTGGAAAGATATAGTCGCCAGTAACCCTGCTTATGTAGGAACTGACGGAGTACATCAAACATCGACTGGACGGGCTGAATTTAGGAGTGCAATCTTAGGCGGTATCAATCAGTGTGCGGCACTAATTTTAGAATCAACAACTACAACATCTACAGTTCCTACGACCTCAACTACTATTGAGTCTACTACCACAACTGTTCCGTTAGAAACAACAACTACCTCTTCGCCCTAATAAATTTATCGCTACTGCTGGTAGCTATAGTATGCAAACTTGAATAAATAACATAAATATGTTAGAATAAGTCTATTAAGGAGCTCTATGCCTGCCGATATGATTAGATGTGATCAAGAAATGTTACCTCTTCCTGAAACCGATAGTCTTACCGTAATTGAATTTGAAGCCAGCGAACAGATAAACATAGATAATGCAGAAGTTTCGCTCAGACAAAATAGACTCAAAAAACTTGTCGTACTCGGTTTAGTCGCAGGTTTAGTAGCCTGTGGATCAGCTAGACACGACACGTCTCCACAAACCATAACAGTCCCTACTATTATTACTGATAGTCTGCCATCTTCTACTATTGCAATGGCACCAACCACAGCTGATAGTCCTGTTCCAGCACTGCCGGCAAATCCAGAGCATTATCTGTATGCCGGCGTCGCCAGCAACGTTGAAGGTAACGGAATCAGTGCATTGTTAGATCAGGAAAGTCCTAGTCTTGGTATTGACGGTGAACACTCGCTTATGGAAATATCGGCTGAGACATCTGATGGTAAACAAATTGTTGAAGTCGGTTGGACAGTTGAAAATGATGTTTCCGAAAAAACTTTACCTAGACTTTTTGTTTATCACTGGGTAAATGGAAAAAGTACGTGTTATGACAGTTGTGGTTTTGTAAGTACGTCAAGCCAAATTAAACCTGGAAGTGTTGTGCAGCCAAAAACTAAAGGCTATTATTCGATAGAGCAAAAAAATAATCAGTGGCAAATATTTTACGATGGTAAGGAATTAGGATATTTCCCTGATAGTCTATGGAAAAACGAGTTTAAGTCTACTGGTCTAGTACAAGCATTCGGCGAAGTGGTATCAAAAGATAATAGTCCTTGTATTCAGATGGGTAATGGTAAGTTCGGTAGCGATGTTGGTTCGGCGAAAATTAGTAATATTGGCATTCCAGGTTCGTCTGAGCAGCCGATATTAGTGCCTTATAATAAATCAAGCTTTCTATATAATGTCCGGATTGATGCTGTAGCTGAGGCCAGTTTGGGTGGACCGGGATACTGTAAATAAATATTTATCTAAAATAAATTACATCGAAAGCAAAAAAAGCTTTATAGAAATAAAGTTTTAATACCAAGCTCGTAGGGGTCATGTTATAGTTATAATGTGGTAATAATGCTTATGTATTAGAGGTAACGACCCAATGGCAGAACAAAACAAAAAAAAACTTAACCCTGGTTGGTTTTTGTTACTCATCGCCTTGCCTTTAACTGATTTAGTTTTAACAATCAGATATATTTTGCATGGCAAAAACGTTGCTATTTTTAATCCTAAAGGGTTAATTGCACAAGAGCAACATAACGTAATGGTTCTTACGTTAACTGTACTGGTAGCAATTGCTTTGCCGACTCTTTTAATACTGTTCTTTTTTGCTTGGAAATATAGAGACACGAATCTGAAGTCGAATCACACACCTAATGGTCGTCGAGGCAGGACATTTGACCTAACAATATGGTTAATTCCAACATTAGTCATGTTATTGCTTGTAAGTATCATGTGGACGTCTACACACAATCTTGTTCCGCAAAAAGCTATTGTATCGGATACCAAACCTCTTACGATTCAGGTAATTTCACTTCGGTGGAAATGGTTGTTTCTCTATCCTGAACAGAAAATAGCGACTGTAAATTTGGTTCAATTACCAATTAACACTCCTGTCACTTTCGAAATGACAGCCGATGAAACACCAATGAGTTCGTTTTGGATACCTAATCTTGGCGGCCAATTATACACTATGACTAGCCATGTAAATCGGTTGAATCTGATGGCAACTACTATCGGAGAATATCCTGGTAGCTCAGCTGAAATTAACGGAGCAGGATTTGCAGGAATGAAATTTACCGCCCGGGCAGGATCTTCTGCCGATTTCGAAGCTTGGGTTAAATCTGTTCAGCAGTCACCGGATGTTCTCGATACTGCGGCATATACTAATTTATTAAATCCAAGCCAATATAATCCGGCTGCTTCGTATTCTACTTTTAATCCCAACTTATTTGCCAGTGTGATTAGTAAATACCAAGGACCAGGGGGCCACCACCACTGATGAGAGAATTTCTTATAGGTAATTTAACTTGGGATTCACTACCTCACGAATGGTTTACAATCGGTGGAACTGCTGCATTTGCACTGTTGGCACTTATTGTAATTGTCGCAATAACTCGAATGAAACGCTGGAAGTGGCTTTGGAACGAATGGTTAACGTCGGTAGATCCTAAGAAGATTGGTATTATGTATTTGATTGTCGGTGGAGTAATGCTTCTCCGCGGCGGTCTAGACGCCATAATGATTTGGCTCCAACAAGCATTGTCGTCTGGTGCCTCGCACGGATATCTTTCATCAGATCACTTTCAGCAGATTTTTACTGCTCATGGTAATATTATGGTCTTTTTTGTGGCTATGGCCTTTGTATTTGGATTAATTAACTACATCGTGCCTCTTCAGATTGGTGCCCGAGATTTGGCGTCACCTTTTTTAAATACGCTTGGGTTCTGGTTATTCATAGGCGGCGTGATCATGGTGAACATGTTTTTTGTATTTGGTGGTCACTATGCCGCAACTGGATGGCTGGCCGTTCAACCGTTGGCCGCAAAGCAGTTTAGCCCAGGGACTGGAGTCGACTATTGGATTTGGAGTCTTATGATCTCTGGAATTGGGACAACTCTTGGTGCCATAAATTTTATAATGACTATTCTGAAGATGCGTGCGCCAGGCATGACATTGAAAAAGATGCCACTTTTTACATGGGGATCACTATGCAGTATGTTAATGGCCGTAACGATCTTCCCTTTACTAACTGCAACTTTGTTTTTAGTGTATTTTGACAGAGCTCTCGGCACACATTTCTTTACTACTCTTGGTGGCGGAGATCCAATGATGTATACCAATTTAATTTGGATGTGGGGACACCCCGAGGTATATGTTTTGATACTTCCTGCTTTCGGTGTATTTTCTGAAGTAGTATCTACTTTTAGCCGGAAACCAATTGCCAGCTACATGTCTGCAGTTCTCGGTATGGTCGGTGTATCGGCACTAGCACTTTCTGTGTGGCTTCATCACTTTTTTACAATGGGGGCCAGCGCAGACGTAAATGCTTTTTTCGGAGTGATGACTATGGTAATTGCCGTGCCGACTTCAGTCCTTGTATTTAATTGGATAGCGACAATGTATAAAGGCCGAATAAGGTTTGATACGCCCATGTTATGGTTTCTAGGTTTCATTTCAGTATTTACTCTTGGCGGTATTAGCGGTGTAATATTGGCTGTTCCTCCAGCTGACTTTCAGCTACATAATAGTCTGTTTTTAGTAGCACATTTTCATTCAACTGTGATTGGCGGAGTTCTATTTGGAATCTTTTGTGCCCTGTCGTATTGGTTTCCAAAGTTTACTGGCATAAAGCTAAATGAACGGATTGGACGCTATGCATTTTGGTGTTGGATAGTTGGATTTTGCATGTCCTTTATTCCAATGTATGTACTTGGGTTAATGGGCGCCTCTCGTCGACTGGATCATTACGATGCGTCTACTGGATGGCAGGCAATGTTTATACTAATGTTAATTGGTGGAATAGTCATTGCTATAGGTGTTGCACTGCAGCTGGCCCAGATCTTAGCCAGCTTTATCCAAAAGAACCGACTGCGCGATACTACCGGTGACCCCTGGGACGGAAGAACGCTGGAGTGGGCTACTCCGTCACCGCCACAGTTCTACAACTTTACTGACATTCCTACTGTTTCAACACGCGATGCTTTTTGGGAAATGAAAAAGCGGCCCCTGCCCAAACGGATCCATGAAGATATACATATGCCCAAAAACACTGCAGCTGGCATATATATTTCTATATTTGGTACGCTTGCATGTTTTGGTTTTGTTTGGAATATTATCTGGCTGATTGTAGTATCAGTTATTGGCATAATTGCTACCTTTATTATCCGCGGTTTTGATGAACATAGCGAATACACAATTGCGGCTGTCGAGGTTGAAAAATTAGAAGAAGCAAGAATTAAAAAAGATCTGGCTACAAAGCACGTTGTTGATGATAAAAATGATGAAGATATGGGACTAGTAGATTTAATTAAAGTCGTACTAGCCTTCGTAATTGATGTAATTAGGAATAAGCGACAGCGAGCACAATAATGAAAGAAGACAATACACATGAAGAGGCTGCCAACGATAGAGTGATGTTTGGTTTTTGGGTTTATTTAATGACAGATCTTTTAATGTTTACTGTTCTTTTCGCTGTATATGCTGTTCTTCGAGATAATACTTTTGGTGGTCCAACTGGGCGTGAACTATTTAAACTTCCGCTGGCACTGACTGAAACTTTACTTCTACTAACAAGTAGTTTTACGTGTGGAATTGCCATGATTGCTGCTCGAAAAGTTAACAAAACTCAGACACTTTTTTGGTTTAGTACGACATTTATACTGGGTCTGATTTTCTTAGTGTTAGAACTTAACGAATTTTCCAGCTTAATCCGTGATGGTCATACCATGAAGAGCAACGCCTTTATGTCGTCGTTCTTTGTGCTTGTCGGCACTCACGGGATACATATTACGCTGGGACTACTATGGATGATTACGACTATGGTATTTATTGTTAAGCGCGGTCTAAACCAGCACTTAATCAGGAAATTAGCTATGCTTAGTTTGTTCTGGCATTTCTTGGATATTGTTTGGATCTTTATCTTTACATTTGTTTATCTGAGGGCCTTCGTATGAGCGAACTTCTGGATAAACCAGTTGGAGGCACAAATAGTGAGCACGGTACGCTACGGTCGTATGTAATTGGTTTCTTACTTTCTTTAATTGTTACGTTTATTCCGTACTATCTGGTTGTTAACCAAATCGTTAGGGGGAAAGTGCTACTTGTTACAATTTTAAGTTTTGCTGTTACACAAATGATAATTCAAGTAACATTCTTTTTACATTTAGGACGAGGACCGAAACCGAAATGGAACTTATTCTTTTTCATTTCAACGATTGGCATTATTCTGATAGTTGTTGTTGGCTCGATAATGATTATAAGCAATCTTCATTACAATATGCGGCCATCAGATCAAGTCCAGAAGCTAATTAATGATGAAGGTATCTACCAGATTAGCGGACAGAAAACCGGTGCCTGCCAAGGCCAACATGTTAATCATAAAGTCACGATATATAATGGCCAAGTCAGTCCGTTTCATACGACAGCTAGCAAATGCGACACTCTGACATTTATCAATCAAGACAATAAACTTAGAGACATTGCGTTCGGACCGCATCCTCGTCATGAAGCCTATGCCGGTGAAGCAGATCTTTTAATTCAAAAAGGTATGAACTATACAATTACCCTGTCTCTATCTGGCAGTTTTCAGTTTCATGATCATCTTCAAGAAGACACTAAGGGTGATTTTATTGTTAACCCTTAACTTTTAAATTTATTGGGATTACTAATTTATAGTATAAAAAATTGTTTGTGTATAGCCGGCCGGAAGTAATAGCTCGATGTCCGGAATTAATTGATGATCTGACTGTGCTACAATTTTTATAAAGTATACTGCTTATGAAAATAGCAAATATCTCTGATAAACGTAAATACATTCCTCTGGGAATAATGGCCGTATTTGGCATAATCGGGATCATTCTATTATCTAGTTTACATGCCTTAGTCCCTGCTTTGGGAATAGAGCCTGAGAACGGAGTTATAACTGGTCATGCCAAAGTTATTGCTAACACTTCAGCTTCTGGTGGTTCTGCCGTTCAGTTTGGACTTGGTTCGCTAGTCCCTAGCTTAGGTCCTGAAATTGCTGTCGGAGCGTCACTGGGAGGTAATCAATATCAGTCTGATCTGCGTGTCGACCCAGCTAATTCTAACCATATGGCGGTTACGATTAAGACAGGCTACCTAGAAAATGCTTCAGCCATAATGACTACTCGCGACGGCGGCGCGACATGGACTTCGACTGCTCTTAATGCCAGCGGCGACGATGACGTAGTTTATGATAAAAATGGTGTTCTTCATTGGTCGTTCATTGATATTTCTAATCGTACACTAGGCTATAGACGGTCAACTGACGGCGGACTTACTTGGTCGATTACTAAGACAATTGGACCAAATATCGATCACCCGCATATAATTGTCGATCGGAGTCAATCGTCGTTTAACGGCTCTATTTATATAGTCGGTACTTTTAATATGCAGATTACACGCTCGCGTGACGGCGGACTTACTTGGACTACGGCGCTACCAACAGTGCTTCCTGCTATTAACGGAGGCGAGGTTTTTCCACCAGCAATTCTTCAAGATGGAACACTCGTCATACCAGTTAAGGGCAATTGGGTGAACAAAACCTTGAACGGTGTATATAACGGATCGGCGAGCGACATTTACATTTTACGATCGACTGACGGCGGTGTTACGTTTACTGGTATACATGTAAATCAAGTTACACTTCCAGCGATGTCAGGTTATGGTGGTTTTAACGGGATTTCGATGGCAGTTGGTCCAAATGGTTCAGGCGGTCAGCGCTTATTTATGACATATTCCAATGACGCTAGCAATAACGTGCCATTTCAACTTGAGATGGAAACTTCAGACGACGGCGGCACAACTTGGACTAGTCCTAGACAAATTGCTACAACTGTTCCCACCGGCTGGGGGGCTGGCTCATGTAGCATTATAGTTAATAAGAATGGCGTTATAGGTGTCCAGTTCTTTAGTATCGGATTTATTAACCCTAATCTTTTATTTGATTTGGACTTTATCTACTCTAAGGACAACGGACTGACATTTTCTGCTCCTATGAAAATACCTACTGTATCATCTGCCGAACCCAACAATCCATCACAGCCTCGCTGGATAGGTCAAGATCAAGTTGAAGGTGACTCAGATAGTAGCGGCGCATTTCACCTAGTCTGGACAGATGCTCGAAGTTCAACTTCCAATTACACAATCTATAGCCGAGTCGTCACCGTCCCCTGATTATTTAAATATTGTTCGTATACGAGATCGAACTTAGGTTTTTATTATGACTGTGCAATATGAAATTAAATAGCGTGCCAATATAATGTTGCTTGAAAACATTGACTAATGTGTAGTAAGATTGTAAAATACTGTAATGTCTTTACCAGGTGAAACTACAAGTCACGAGCTCTATAATTCAAGTGGCGATATTAAGTTAGACGAGTTATTAACTGATCCTATTCTTATAGCAGCTGCCAAGGAAGCTTTAGACGCGACCGAATATACTTTAAAAAAGTTAACTACTTTATCTGAAATTGAAGCCCTACAAATGCCGTCGGATCAGGACACACTTAACCAGCCGATTGTTGATGGCATCGTATCAGGCATAGTTGGCGAAAAAAGTGCCGGCGAAGTTGAGCGAATATAAAATATATTTTATGAACTTGATCGCAGACGCAGTGGTGATGATTCAGCACTAATAAGCGGCTTATCGACATATGTATTCGGAAACGTTGTACAAAGCCGTCAAACAGCTAGATTAAATGGTAGGTCTAGTTTCCCCAAAGCAAAGGCTGTAGTTGGTTTCTGGGAAAACTCCAAAAATACACTTACCGAGGAACATGTTGAGATTATAAATAAAACCGTAATAAAGCCGATTGACATTGAAACGACCAGAACAATGGATCTATTTAAAGATATTAAATTAGATGATCCAAAAGTTTTTGCTAGCGCCTGGGAAGCTTTGTCGAGAATTGACTCGAAAACTGATTTGTCGACGCTTAAATTTTTAGTATTTAGTTCAATAGTTGAGGTTTATAAAGACGATCTTATTGTCGATACCACTGGTAAAATGAATATAGATAAAGTTACACGAAGCAAATTAGTGGCTTCACCTTTCAGTCCATATTTAAGAGCGGCACATTTTTTAAAAGAGTTAAAAGATCATAATTCAAAAGCATGGTTAAGAGAAGTTGCTAGATTACATGATATGCATGTCTCAGGACGAATATTAGCTTTTCCAAAAAGACATTTTAAAGAACTTACACATCGGCTTGCTAATTTAAGTGATTTATACCGCAACCTAGAATATGCAGAAAAACGATTGCATCGAATATCTGAGCTATCTGACATGTGCGAATCTCAGCGAGCATTTTTACTATTAAGAAAAGCTGGTAGCCTAGCTATTGACCTTGGACATGTATTCAAAGACTCTTTTGATAAAATGGCCGATACTACAAATCAAAAACTAGATCTTGCCTCAGATCAGGCTGAAAAAGATGAACATTTAGAAGAAGCTAGGCGTTTCGAATCTGTTTTAAATGTTTGTGCTCATGACGTATTAACTGTGTCTGATAATTTAGGTTTTGATCTTTTGCCTGAAACTAGAATTGTGCTCAAAAACCGTACTAATTCATATGTCCAAGCTATGATTGACGAAAATAGTCAAAATCGATTGTTAGATGAACTTGCGCCAGAAATTGAATCTAGACTTGATGAACTAAGAGCAATCGATATGCCGTATAATCTGACCAATAAACAGTTCCGTGAAAGACATCCGGAGCTTATCACTCTTGCTAAACAGTTTACCGACAGTTTACCTGACTCATCATCTGATCCACTATCGCGTGAATCTGCTCGAGCACTGGTCGGCTTAATGCTAGGTGTCTATTGGGAAAGAACAGGCAAAAACTCAAATGCTGCCAATACTGCGCAGCTTTATCTAGACGATGCAAGTAGGCAGCGCGAAATTTTACAAGAACTAGACTACCTGGAATTTCCTCAAGAAAAAGGTCAAATATTAAAATTGGTTAACCTGCTTGATGAAATAATAGATACAGGGATCTTTGACAACAGACTTCAGCACCCAGAATTAAATGTCTATGAAGATTTTATAATTGGCTATATTCTTGCCAAGGATGGTGTAGTCGATAGCAAAAATGATACTAATGCTGAACTAGTTAATCCAATATTAGATGTACCAAATATTCCTGTTGAAACTATTGCTCAGGCCGAGTATGAAGATATTAAGGTATTTCCGCCGTCGACAGGAAGTGGTGAGATAACTGAAGATTATATTAGAAACATTGATAGCAAAGATTTACCGCAGATTGAATGGGAACGAATACAAAGGCTAGTTGAACTTCGAAATACTTTTAGTAATCAGGGCTTAGAAGTTAAGTTAATGAGAACCAAACATGCTAGTTGGCAAGTTCTCCCTTTCTTTGTACTTGAGGTTAGCCTGCCTGGTAGCCAAAGGTCGGTAGCTTTGGTAGAAAGTCCAGTCTATGGTAATGCGACTTATGTCTATCGAGAAGCAGCAGACCGGCTGCCTTGGCGTGACGTTGTCCAATTAGAAAGAAAAGAAGCCCGCGAACTAGGTGCCGAACCGGCTGTACATGTCGATAGCAACAAACTGGAAATACATTTCAATAAACTGTGGAACCGTGTAATAAGCGATCTGACTATAAATCAGTAAAGTTTGTCGTAATTTGTAATTTTTTGATCTATCTAACTAATATGGTTTGACAACTATGTTTAGCAAGTACATACTTCTGCTCATAAATTCTTAAAATAACTAAAAATGAAATATTAAACATGAAATTAATTTATCGAAGTCGCATTTTGGTGGCAATATTTGCAATGAGCGCTATTTTTATGATACCAACGTCTGCGAAGGCCGCTAACCCTAGTTACACACTCAATGTGAACTATGATTCAAATTCGTGCACTGCAACTATAAACGGCGCCAAAGGAATTATAAATAGCAATGTTACTGAAGGAGACAATGTAGGCATTACTTTTAATAACCAGTCGGCTGTTACTTTAAACGTAATTTTCGCTTTTACTGGTGGTACTGGTTCATACTATGAAACAATATTTCCGTCCGGCGCTACATAATACTCACATGCCACAAAGTACATCTGGTTCCTATAATACAACTGTCAATAACTTACACAATAATGTTAGCGTTAATATCACTAATAACAGTGGTTGTGGTAACATGTCGAGTGCTTATTTAGACGCAACTGAATCGATAACTGCTAGCGCTCCAGTGCCTTTCACTCCTCCACCTGCAACGAAGCTTATTCCCAAGACTACGTCTCCGACTACAACCAAGACAACTCCTACAACCGTAACAACATTAACACCGGCATCCAGCGCCGTAACTCCTGCCACTACTGACAGCCAAATAAAGCTAACATCCATTTCAGTTGGTGGCCAGGTATTAGCTAGTGATAAAGCGATTGAGTTTAAGCAGTCTCAGACACTAAATTTGATAGGTCATACAACTGCAAATGGTCTAGTTACTCTCACTATTCATTCAACACCGACGACAGTGGCTACGACAGCTGATGGTAACGGAGATTGGAGCTATACAGTTAGCGGTTTAGCTGCTGGCAACCACTACATTGAAGCTAGTGTAACTGACCCAATCACAAAACAGGTATCGGCAGCCACCAAACTTGTTTCATTTACGATTGATAGCAAGCCATTAACATTATTAAAGCCATCAAGTACCAAGCCCAAGTTGATTGTTGGAAGCATAATTATATTCTTTATACTTGCCGGTGCTCTTGCCTTTGCTTTTATGAAAAAGAAAGTAAGTTTGCCGTTTAATAA
>JBBQQG010000005.1:0-58174 GCA_038216175.1 Saccharimonadales bacterium (SeqCode) | reverse complement strand
GTTTCTATGTCGTGTCTTTTAGAATTTGGCGTTTTTTTACAAGCGACTAAAGCAGTCTCAAGGATTAAATCATCGCCGTTACTTGAGATGAGCTGGATAGAGCAGGTTTCAGTATCTTCATAAAATCCATAGTCTTTTCTGGTTTTCGAGTCTTTCGATGCCGGTGAAAAAATAACTGCATCGTGATTTTCAAGCAAATTACGCGATAATAATTCTTCTGAGAATATTACATTTCTTAGTTCATTTCTCGAGCGTTTCAGCATTTCCGTGTTGAGCCGCGTATATTTAATCGTATTGCAGTGGATATCTAGCAATCTTCTTTCATTTTGTGTAATTTGACCATTTTTTAGTTTCAGTTTTACTTTAGTCTGATGCCCGGCATTAAACATTCTCTCAGCAACGTCAGATTCGACATTGTTTTTGATCAAACATTTTGAGGTATCGTCGCCCAGGGCGGCAAGCTGAGTTGCTTCTAACAAAGTTGCCCTGCTAGGTTGTTCGTCAATGTTTACTATTTCAATGGCTGCGCTTAGTGCTAATCGACCAATAAATTGATCAGCTTTTTTATCTGCAGATTGGGCTAACTCAGGGTACGACTGTTCAGCAAGCAGCCATCTGTTTGAAAGTTCTTGATTTTCGACTATTGTATCATTCATAAAAATCCTGCTCGGGTGTTAAATTAAGCAGGATTAATCTTAGCTAGATTATTGCTCCTGCTCGGGAGACTTGATTTAAGCTGTATCGGGCTTTCACCGTTGCGGCACAGCGCGGGATTTTCACCCGCTTCCAGCTTTTATAATTGTTAACTAACTAATATATTACCATATGTAGTTTAAGCAGCATTTTCATAAAATCTTCTACATTAAATAATAATCCCGTTCGCTTATGCTTGGTTAAAACAATTATAAGTATTAGTCTAGCTACATGGAAATTAAAAGATACGAGCAAGAAATACATCAAGGCCTTCACTCATGGGCTGAGGAACATGCTGAAGCAAACCCAGATATATTCGTAACTCTCGATATTGACCCGGTTAAATACCCATACCAGGCTGTTGGAGTCAGAAAAGTTACTGGCAACCCAATCAGCCCCGATGATATAGATAAAATTGCCTTTGATTTGGATGTCAGATACGGTGGTATTTCCAGATCAATAAGCAGTGATGGTCGTGGGCTTAAACGAATTGGCGAACTGCTAAATGACAATAATAATGTAGTGCTGGCGACTGGACATAGTGAAATCAGAGATATTGGACTAATTATGGCGTCGCTGAGATCGGAGCTAGTTAAAAGAAATTACGAATTTGATACTGGAATTATTGTAAACGCGATGGTGAAGTATCTAGGTGTGAAAGTCGGAGACAATGTTTTACCGGCGTTAGATGTTTTAGGCTTAGCCGCAGACGAAACATACGTAAACATTCCAAATACCAACTCGGCCAAAGATAAAATACCGATTCCCAGAAGAGTCATATCATTTCACAACCACGCTATGGTTGAATACGACATCAACGGTAGATTCAAAAATACCATTAAAAAAGACCAGAGACCAATGCTGTTGGCTGTCGCTATGTCAGGAACAGTTATTAAGCCGCTGGACGTTGAGAAATATGAATCAAAACTTATCGCCGGCGCAGACCATATCCCATACATATCGGAAGTTTTCAGACATAAAACAATGGTATCCGGTGAAGTTGGACACGGAATACTCAGAATAATGAAAAATGCGATTACTGTACCATCGGTTAGTAACCTTAGAAGATCTAATATTTCAGTTGATCTATCTGATAGCCCTGTTGCAGTTAGATCGCGGGAGCAACTAGATGCGGTGCTCGAAACAATAAATAAAATGGAAGCAAAGTCTGATCCTGAGCACAACTATGTATATGACCGATATGGCAATCTGCCCGTAAAACGACCACGAAAGAATACTTAAGAACTAGGGTGTTATCGCCGGTGCACCAGCAATTATAAGAATATCGTCAGTCGGCTTGTCTTCGCCATTTGGAAGAGTACCGACAGTGCCTTTTAGTCCGGCCGCTAATTTCTTTAATAGATCAGTCTTTTGTCCAGATATATCAACTACTATAACGCCGGTATTGGTGGTTTTTGCAGTCCCCTCTTCTTTAACAGTTATGTCGCTACTAAAATTAGCTGCAAGTAACTTCTTAACAGCAGCCCTGTCGGCATCGGCCCCGATTATTTTAACAGTCGCAGACGACTGGATAGATACTGAACTGACATTAATTATTTTATCGGTCGACGGTCGATATAAGATAGCCAGTTTGGCTTTTGTGTATATCAATGTAATGTCATCATTTTCAGCCTTTTCAAAAAATGCCTGACCTTTAAGCTGGGTTACGTCGGTAACTGTTCTTAGCTGCGGTTTTTCGTCTTTTGGCAAACTGTATAATTTACCGACTGAAGCCAGAGTTCTATCAATTTCTGCCTGGGCTGCTTGTTCGGCCGTTACCGGATGATTCTTCAGATCTCGATATTTTTTAAAGTAATATCCGCCAAAAACAGCTAAGGCTGCAATAATTAAAATATTAAGTAAAATAAGAATCCATCTTAGCAACTTATTTTTTTTCTTTATAACTTCTTTTGCCATAATCTGTATCCTATCTTAACGGTTGTGTCTATGTTACGTCAACGACGCAAGCTGAAAATTATAAGCAGAAGCACGCCTAGACATATCCTATAATAGGCAAATATATGAAGACTGTGGTTTCCTAAGTATTTGAGCATAAAGCGAATCGCAAACAAGCCACTTAACAAAGCCGTAACAACTCCTAGAGCAACTATGTTTTGTTGAGACTTCATCGCCTGTATAACACCATGTTCAGTAAATACTTTCAAGATCGCCCCGGCCGTGATAGGAATCCCAAGCAAAAACGAAAATCTAGTTGCAGCCAGCCTGTCGAGTCCGGTTAAAAGCCCGGCAGTAATCGTACTGCCTGATCTAGAAACGCCAGGTATAACTGCCAGAGCCTGGGCAAAGCCCATCGAAAACGCCTGTTTTTTAGTTATATCTACTAGTATTTGGTGTTTTTTGCTTCTTTCATAATATTTTTCAGCAATAATCATTATAATTCCAAATAGTAACATTGTGATCGCTACCAACCGGATCGACCTGAACTTAGATTCAGCCTGTTTTTCTAGTAAAAAACCTATTATCGCGGCCGGAATAGTTGCTCCGATAAGCAACCATGCCAGACGAGTATGCTCGGATTTTTTAAATAATGAACTAAACAGATTAATTAAATCACGCCAAAAATAGATTAATAGGGCCAGCAGCGTTCCGAAATGAAGTGCTACGTCAAAAGCCAGACCGTTGTCAAATACACCAAGTGCATGATGGGCTAATACTAAATGACCTGAGCTTGATACTGGAATAAATTCTGTTAACCCTTGAACTAGTCCTAGAATAATTGCTTGAATTGCGTGCAAAATTTATACCCCTTCGCTTTTTTAATTCTCAATTTATTGTAACACTGGCAAGTTCTTCTTAATTGCACTCAGTCTTGGAATAAATGACTGAACAGCACCATCCAGACCTAATACTTTCAAAGCCCCAATTAATACGTATAGCTCGTCCAATTTAGCGCTGTCATAAGCATCGCCGGATTCGAGTAGCTGAAAAAAATGCTCGACTTTATCAACCAGCCATTTTTCATCGGCCGGTTTTATCTCGTTTGTCGATATTTTACTCTTTGAATCTTGGTTTACTACCTCTAACGATCGGGCCGAATAATCACGCTTACGCAAGTGGCCTCGTTTTATCAAGCTATTAACATGAAGTGCAACCGTAGCTACAGATGTATATTCGCAGGCGCTCATTATCTCGCGGTAGCTAGGGCTATAACCTTTTTGAGCTATGAACTGCTCTATAAACGCTAGAAGTTCCCGTTGTTTTTTAGTCGGTCTGATTGAATCATTCATGCGGTTTTTTTCCTAAGAGTTCCTCTTAACTGCTTAGGTCGCCTTAAAGTTGGAGCCGATGATCTTTTAGGACCTGGCTGAGAACCTCTTGTAAATACCCATAGTTTGTACCATATATAATTCCAAACCGTAAAAAAACCTGCCGATACAAACTGTCCGAGATAAGGAGTTAGACCAAGTCGGGCTAGATACCAAACTATCGCAGTATCTATACCTAAGTTTAGAGCTGACAGTGCTACGTATCTGCCGCTTACCTTATTTAATTGTTTTTTGCCCTTGGCATCGGCGAATACCCAATAGCGCTGAAGCAGAAAATTGACACTTAATCCGAAAATATACGATAAAACCTTGCTAGCGATAATTCCAATTTTGAACCCACTATATAACACAGCAAATAAAAGGTAGCCTGACCAGAACCACGCTCCGCCAGTAACCAAATATTCTGTAATACGTTTTACTTCACGTTTGTCGCGTTTTTTAAATTTAAACATGAGCTTTAATGCCAATTATAACAGCACAAACAGCGAACACGGTAGCCTAGAGTGTTACAATAGTTAAAGATAATTTATGAATAATAACGCTTCAATCGCTTATGCCTTACTGCTGATAGTTGGTGATTTTTTTGCTCTTCTGGGAGCTTTTACTGCAGCATATATACTAAGAGTAAAGTTTGATCCTCGCCCTTTAATTGAGCAGATTCCGGCGCTGACGTATTTCTTCACATTTATTACGGTACTGCCTCTGTGGATATTAGTTCAAGCTTTTATCGGGTTATATAACGCTAAAGTCTACGATAAGAGATTTTCTGAACTTGGACGGCTGCTGGTAGGCTCATTTTTGGGAATTTTAGTGGTAGTCGGCTACAACTTCGTAACTAACGGCAAACTTTTTCCAGCCAGACTGGTTCCGGTATATGGCCTAGCTCTGGGATTCGGCTTTTTAGTTTTTTTTCGGACCTTTGCCAGATTGCTAAAAGAGTCACTTTACTCTTATGGCGTTGGGATCAGTAACGTCCTAATTATTGGCAACACAGCTGCGACTCTTGAGATAGCATCTAGTATAGCTAATACACCGAAAACCGGACAGAGGGTAGTAGCTGTCGTTGCTCATAGTGCAGGTAGTTTTAAGACTTATAATTCCTTTGAACAGGCGATCGAAAGTTTGCGCCGACCGCTTCACAGCATTATCCAAACGGAACTTTACAGAGAACAGACTATGAATAACCAGATATTGTCATACGCCCAGGAAAATCATATTTCGTACCGATTCGTGCCTGGAAATACGGATCTTTTTGTTGGCAATATCGATGTCGAACTGTTTGCTGGTCTACCTATGATTGCCGTACATCAGACAGCCCTAATCGGCTGGGGAAGAATTGTAAAAAGGCTTTTCGATTTGGTTTTTTCGCTACTTGCTATTATTGTTTCTTCCCCAGTACTTTTATTAATTTATCTATATATGGCGTTATTCGATCATAAAGGCGGGATAATATATCGTCAGACCCGGCTGACCAGATTTAACCGTGAGTTTCAGGTTTACAAATTTAGAACGATACGACAAAAATACCATGGTATGACTCCAGAGAAAGCATTTGAAAATATGGGCAATCCTGATCTTGCTATTAAGTATCGTGAAAACGGCGATTTCATCGCAAACGACCCGAGATTTACACCATTTGGCATATTCTTAAGAAACACTTCACTCGACGAACTTCCTCAGCTAATTAACGTGCTCAAGGGCCAAATAAGCCTAGTTGGTCCGAGGGCGTTAATACCGCAGGAGCTAGCTGAATTTAAAAAACGTCATGCTATTCTCAGTGTAAAATCGGGTTTAACAGGCCTTGCTCAAATATCTGGTCGGCGCGACATAAACTTTGATGAGCGACGTAAACTTGACGTTTTTTACGTCCAAAACTGGAGTTTTTGGCTTGATATTAGCATCTTGATTAAAACTCTAAAAGCAGTCGTAAGCGGTATTGGTGCGAAGTGAAACCACTGTCAGAACTTAAAGTTGCAATCGTTCACGATTGGTTAATTGGCGGCGGCGCTGAACAAGTTGTTCTTTCACTTCATGAAATGTTTCCTGATGCTCCGATTTATACTTCGTACTCTACTAAACTTTGGCGACAAAAACTTGATGGTAAAGTAGTCACAGGATATCTTCAGTATTTCCCTTTTGCTCAACTTAGAAAATTTATTCCAGTGCTTAGGATTTTGTGGTTTTCAAGTATAAAATTAGACAAATTCGATTTGGTTATAAGCAGTTCGGGAGCTGAAGCAAAAGGAATAAACACATCTGGCAAGACAATACATATAAATTACTGTCATGCACCTACCCACTATTATTGGAGCTTATACGATGAATATTTAAATCGGCCTGGGTTCGGATCTTTCGACTGGCTGGCAAAAATTGGACTTAAAACTTTCGTCGGTCCTCTAAGGAAGTGGGACGAGAAAGCCGCCATGAAACCAAATTATATCATTGCTAATTCGAGTTATACCCAAACTAACGTTAAGAAATATTACCACAGAAGTTCGGTCGTAATTCACCCGCCAGTCGATACCAGTAGATTTGAAAAAAATAATAACCTAGTCCGGAGTGGATTTGTTATTACCGGTCGTCAAACTCCTTATAAAAGAATTGATCTTGCAATCGAAGCATGTACGCAGTTAAATTTACCACTAGCCGTAATTGGGGATGGACCAGATCACACCAGATTGCTATCTATAGCTGGACCGTCAGTATCATTTATTACTAACGCAAGCGACGAAAAAGTAGTCAAAAAAGTAAGTTCAGCTGTAGCTTTTATATTCCCAGGAGTTGACGATTTTGGAATATCCGCAGTTGAAGCATTATCGGCTGGAACACCTGTTATTGCTTATAAAGGCGGTGGTGCGCTTGATTATATAAAGCCAAAAATAAATGGAACTTTTTTTGACCCGTCAACTAAAGATGCGTTAATTAAATCAATTGGAAATTTTAAACCACAAGATTTTGAAGAAAAAAATATTAAAAAAACGGCTGTGGAATTTAGCTCCGAAAATTTTATTAAAAAAATGAACGAATTTATTACAGACGTATTTAAATAAGCAAGTTTATAACACTAATACTTTACTTTTTGTCTAACATATGTTATTAATAGTTAGTAAATACACTTATTTTTTAATAATTTAAGGATGTCACAATGTGTGGAATTGTCGGTTATATAGGCTCAAAAAAACAGGCATCTCAGTTTGTTCTCGATGGACTTTCGTCTCTGGAATATCGCGGATACGATTCGGCTGGTTTGACAGTACTAATTGATGGAAAAGCTACTACTCTAAAACAGATTGGAAGAGTAGAAGGACTGCGGTCAAAAATTACTAAAGATCTTATGCAAAGCTCTATTGCAATCGGACATACCCGGTGGGCAACCCACGGTGCACCTACTGAGGCTAACTCTCACCCACATTACAATACTGATCAAACTATTTTCGTAGTCCATAATGGCATAATTGAAAACTACCAAGAAATAAAACAGCTGCTTAAAAAGAAGGGCTATAAATTTATTACCGAAACAGATACAGAAGTAATTCCCCACTTGATTGATTATCATTTAAAGACTGAAGATTGCTTCCAATCGGCATTTACTAGGGCCATAAAAGATCTTCGTGGCGCCTATGCCATCGCAAGTATTTATAGCAAGGAACCCGACTCTATATATGTAGCCAGGCTTTCCAGTCCGCTTGTAATCGGAGTTGGCAATAAAGAACACTTCCTAGCATCAGACCCGAGTGCACTACTTCATAAAACTAAAAAAGTAATATTTTTAAATGATTATGAAATAGCTAAAATTAGCGAAGATAAAGTTACAATTTTAAGCAGTCATGATTCAACTGTTGTAGAGAGAAGCGCTGAAATTCTCGATCAGGAAGCCCTAAAATCTGATCTAGGCAACTATCCCCACCATATGCTGAAAGAAATTTATGAAGCACCTCAGACGATACAGTCAGCAACTATGGGAAGGCTTCGGGCCGAAACCAATACTGTCAAACTTGGTGGACTAGAAAGTGTGACCGAACAGCTTAGATATATCGATCGTATAGTAATTGTTGCCTGCGGAACTTCTTACTACGCAGGGCTTGTCGGAGAATACCTGATAGAAGAGCTGGCTGGTATTCCAGTTGAAGTACAACTTGCCTCTGAATTTAAATATCGAAGCGAGCCATTTTCACGAAGTACGGCATTAATCGCTATTTCACAATCAGGTGAAACTGCTGACACAATCGCAGCTATAAAAAAGGTAGAAAATTACGGAGTTTTACGTCTCGGTGTAGTTAACGCTGTCGGCTCGACAATTGCAAGAATGACAGATGCAGGAGTATATTGCCATGCCGGGCCCGAGCAATCAGTTGCCAGTACCAAAGCATTTATCGCCCAAGTTACAGTGCTAGCCGAAATTGCACTACATCTGAGCCAGGGTAAAAGCCCGCTCTATCGTCCTCTATTAAATGAGATCTTGTCGTTACCTGATAAAGCAAAATTAGTACTAGCTCAGTCAGACAATATCGCAGAAATAGCTAAAAAATATGCTGATAATCGGGATTTTCTGTTTATTGGTAGAAACTACTTGTATCCTAGTGCACTTGAAGGTGCACTGAAGTTAAAAGAGATATCTTATATCCATGCAGAAGGCTACGCCGCCGGTGAAATGAAACATGGTCCGCTGGCAATGATTGACAAGAATTTTCCGACAATCGCTCTAGCTTGTAATTCCCCGCTGCTTGAAAAAACATTGTCTAATATCGAAGAAATAAAAGCTCGAAGCGGCCCTGTTATTGCAATTACGACAGAAGGAAATAAAGATTTGGCAAAACTTACTAGCGATATTATTTATTTACCTGAAACTATGGAACAGCTCCAGCCGCTATTGGTTGCAATTGCTCTTCAGCTTTTCTCCTACCATGTAGCAGTAGAAAAGAAACTGGATGTAGACCGGCCTAGAAACCTGGCAAAGTCAGTTACTGTAGAATAGAAATATGTCTGAAATATCAGGAATTTTTAAAGCATACGATATTAGAGGTAAAGTAGGAAGTGAGCTTAATAGCGAAACCGTAAAAGATATAGGGACAGCTTTTGGAAATTGGCTGCCCGACCAGGGTATTGTAGCTGTTGGTCGAGATATGCGGCCTGATTCAGCAGAACTGGCTGAAGCACTTATTGACGGGTTAAGGAATTCCGGGCGTGACGTTTGGGATATCGGCCAAGTTACGAGCGATATGATTTACTTCGTAACAGGTAAGAACCACTTGGCTGGTGGTGCTATGATTACTGCTAGCCATAATCCCGGAGAATATAACGGCATAAAACTTTGCCGCGAAGATGCAAAACCAGTGGGAGAAGATTCAGGTCTATTAGAAATACGTGATCTAGTATTAACCAAGAAGTTAGAAAAATCTGATAAACGTGGTGAAGTTTCACAAATGGATGTCATAGAAGAATGGATTAATCACGTATTGTCATTTATAGATACAGATAAATTAAAGCCCCTAAAAATAACTGTCGATGCCGGCAACGGAATGGCTGGGAAAATATTCCCAGAACTTGAACCTTACGTGCCATTTGATGTAGAAGAGCTATATTTTGATCTTGACGGTACTTTCCCAAATCATATAGCTAACCCGCTAGATCCGAATAATTTAATAGATCTACAAGCTGCTATGAAAAGAAATAGCAGTGACGTTGGGCTGGCGTTTGACGGAGACGGAGACCGCGCTGTTCTGATTGATGAAAATGGCGACCCTATTTCCGGCACTGTTTTAACAGCTATATTATCCCAATTCTTTTTAAAAGTTTATCCGGGTTCAACTATTTTAGTTAATGCTATCTGTGGTCGTGCAGCAAAAGAATTAATTGAATCTATAGGCGGCAAAGTAATTAGAACGCGAGTTGGCCATTCTTTTATTAAAAGTGAAATGCGCAAACAAAATGCTATATTTGCCGGAGAACATAGCGGACATTATTATTTCAAAGATAATTTTATGGCAGATAGTGGATTAATTGCAGCTGTTATTGCAATATTTATTATTAGTATAAGCGGAGAAAAATTATCTAAATTAGCTGCTCCATTTAGAAAAGCTTATTTTCAAATAAACGAAACTAATTTTGAAGTTAAGGATAAGCAAAAAACTATCAAAAAAATTGAAGCAGCTTTTTCAGACGGCCAGATAGACTGGCTGGACGGCTTAACCGTAAATTATAAGGACTATTGGTTTAATGTACGTCCTAGCAATACCGAACCGTTGCTTAGGTTAAATGCAGAAGCAAAAACTATGGAACAGCTTGATTTAGTAGTATCTAAAGTCACAGATTTGATTGTAAAATAACTCTGGTTTAACTGATATAATTATAAACAATGAGAATTCTAGTTACCGGAGGTGCAGGTTTTATAGGTTCAAATTTTGTTCGCTATATCTATAAAGAACGCCCCGACTGGCATATTACTGTATTAGATGCTTTAACTTATGCTGGAAATCTACAGAATATTTCGGGTCTAGATGAAAATAGAGTAACTTTTATCCACGGCAATATCTGCGATGAAGCGGTTGTAGATGACACGGTTTCAGATTCAGATATAGTAGTTCATTTCGCTGCCGAATCTCATAACGACAACTCGCTTCATTCTCCTTGGCCTTTTGTCCAAACTAACATTATCGGTACCTACCAGTTACTCCAAGCAATTCGAAAAAACAGTAAACGCTTCCACCATATTTCTACAGACGAAGTATACGGTGATCTTGAACTTGACGATCCAAACAAATTTAATGAACTAACTTCGTATAATCCATCGAGTCCATATTCTTCGACTAAAGCTAGCTCAGATATGTTAGTCCGAGCTTGGGTTAGATCATTCGGCGTTGAGGCTACTATTAGCAATTGTTCCAATAATTACGGCCCGTACCAGCATGTTGAAAAGTTTATCCCACGTCAAATTACTGAAATAATTGAAGGTCGAAAACCAAAACTGTACGGTACCGGTGAAAATGTTAGAGATTGGATTCATACTGAAGACCACTCTTCAGCAGTACTTGCCATTCTTGAAAAAGGTAAAATCGGCGAAACCTACATGGTTGGCGCCGAAGGTGAAAAGAATAATAAAGATGTCCTGGAGCTTATACTCGAAATAATGGGAAAGATTAAAAGCGATTATGATAGTGTCACGGACCGACCGGGTCACGATTTGCGTTATGCGATTAATGCAAATAAGATTCGTAATGAGCTTAATTGGCAGCCAAAATATTTGGATTTCAAAGATGGTTTGATTAATACAGTAAACTGGTATAAAGACAATCAAAATTGGTGGCAAGAAAGTAAACATGCAACTGAAAAAAAATATAAGGAAATTGGGCGATGAGCGATATTAAACCGATGCAGGCTACAAAAAGTGATATAGATGGACTCTATCAAATTAAATTTAAACTAATCGAAGATGATCGCGGTTCAGTTATGGAATTTTACCGTCAATCAGAATTCGAAGGCTTAGGTCTACCAAGCTTGAATGAACGTCCTCAATTAAATGCACCTTTAAGTTTTAAAGGTGCAGTCAGAGGCATACACGCTGAACACGCTCATAAGCTTGTATCCGTAGCAACCGGAAAAGTATATGCTGTAATCGTTGATCTTCGAATTGAATCGCCAACCTTAGGAAAATGGCAAGGATTTGAATTAAGTCGAGGCCAAGGATTATTTATAACTAAAGGACTAGGTAATTCCTTCCAATCGATAAGCGATGAGCCGTCGCTTTACTTATATTATTTCGAGCAAGAATGGCAACCAGGAATGCCTGGTGTATCATGTAACCCACTTGATAAAGATTTAAATATTATATGGCCAATTGCTGAAGGTAAAGGATTGATAATATCGGAAAAGGATAAGAATAACCTGTCATTTAAGGAAATAACCAATCATGGATAATAGTAGAATTTTTATAATTGGAGCAAACGGACAGCTTGGGCTAGCACTACAAAAAAAATATCCTAATGCTCGTAAAGCAGATATTTCTGAACTTGATATTACAGATAAAAAGTCAGTTATGGATTATGACTGGTCAAATATTGATATAATTCTTAATGCTGCTGCCTATACCAATGTAGACGGCGCAGAGACTGAAGAAGGACGACGGACAGCATGGTTGGTAAATGTAGTAGCAGTTAGCAATCTTCAACAAGTTTCAATTAAAAATGACATTACACTTCTCCATATTTCAACTGATTATGTATTCGATGGTACTAAAAGTCCCCATTCTGAATATGAATCTTTTAGCCCGCTCAGCGTATACGGGAGTACAAAAGCCGCTGGCGATATAGTGGTCAGCTTAACTCCAAAACATTATATTCTAAGGACTTCATGGGTAATAGGCGACGGTAAAAATTTTGTAAGAACTATGCTCGAACTAGGTAAAAAAGGTGTTGAACCAAGCGTTGTAGATGATCAGATTGGAAGACTCACTTTTACCAATGAACTTGTAAGGGCAATAGATCACATACTATTAAACTCACTAGAATACGGTATTTATAATATTTCAAACGATGGGATACCTGCTAGCTGGGCAGATATAACAAGGGAAATATTTAAAATATCTAGCCTGCAAAATAATGTTATCGGAATTTCAACATCTAACTACTATCAAAACAAAGACAATGTAGCGCTAAGACCATTAAAAAGCCTGCTAGATATTTCCAAAATACAAGCCACGGGTTTTAAAAGTACAGATTGGAAAATTAATCTGTCTGAATATATAAATAAGGAACCTAAATAATGAAAGGTATAATCTTAGCAGGCGGATCAGGCACAAGACTTTACCCTATTACAATGGCAATTAGTAAACAGCTAATTCCTATTTATGATAAACCAATGATTTACTATCCACTTAGTACATTAATTAGCACTGGTATAAACGAAATATTAATTATATCTACACCCCACGACTTACCTAGATTTGAACAATTACTAGGTAATGGTAATCAAATAGGTTGTAGCTTTAGTTATAAAGTACAAGATAAACCAAGAGGACTTGCAGATGCCTTTATTATTGGTGAAGAATTTATTGGTAATGAAAAAGTTGCCATGATCCTCGGCGATAATATTTTTTATGGGTCAGAGATTGATAAAAAACTAAAAAGTTATACTGATCCGGACGGTGGAGTCGTTTTTGGTTACCAAGTTTCTGACCCTGCTCGATATGGAGTGGTTGAATTTAACAAGAACAACGATGTAGTTTCAATAGAAGAGAAACCAGCAGTACCAAAATCAAACTACGCAATTCCTGGATTATATTTCTTTGACAACGATGTAATTCGAATTGCGAAAGATGTCAAGCCAAGTGACCGAGGTGAATTGGAAATTACAGGTATCCATAATGAATATCTTAAAAACGGAAAACTAAAAGTATGTATTTTAGACAGAGGTACTGCTTGGTTAGATACAGGTACTTTTGCAAGCATGAATCAAGCATCGCAATTTGTACAAGTCATAGAAGAGCGACAGGCGCTGAAGATAGGTTGCATTGAAGAAGCAGCATACCACCAAGGATTTATTGGTGCAGAACAAATTCGATCATTAGCTGAAGGACTTACAAAATCTGGCTATGGTGAATATCTATTAGACTTGTTAAATAATTGATAATGTTCGAGAAGCCTACTAAACTAATCAAATTTCTTTATTCGCATAATTTGATTAGATATTTATATGTTGGTGGAACAACTTTCGTTATAGATATTGGATTGTTAATATTTCTTCACGGCAAATTAAAAATTAATTTGGCTGTCGCAACCTCAGTCAGTTATTGGGTTTCAATAATTTATAATTTTATTTTGAATAGATGGTGGACGTTCAATGCAAAAGATAATAATAAATTACGTAAACACTTAGCAGCATACTCAGCTCTTCTCGCAATTAACTATTTGTTCACAATTATTTTTGTTAGTTTCGTCAGCCATTTTGTAAATTATGCATACGCGAAAATCATGGCAGTGATTTTACAAACCGCGTGGACTTATAGGATATATAAAAATATTATATTTAAAGATTAATAAAATTATTGAGTATTAATTATGGTCGAGAAATAATCAATAGTTCTAATAAGTCCGTCGTCCAACGATATTACCGGTTTCCAATTTAATTTACTTTTCGCTAAAGTTATTACCGGTTTTCTTTGCGTCGGATCGTCTGCCGGGAGTGGTTTGTAAATTATCTTAGATTTACTTCTAGTTAGTTTAATTACTTTTTCGGCTAACTGTTTAATTGTGAACTCGCTAGGATTTCCCAAATTTATCGGACCACTTTCTTTTGAATTTATTAATGCTACTATTCCTTTTACTAAGTCATCAACGTAACAAAAACTTCTTGTCTGACTCCCATCTCCATAGATAGTAATGTCTATGCCCTTCAGTGCTTGAACTATAAAGTTCGATACTACTCTGCCGTCGTTGGCATCCATATTCGGTCCATAAGTATTAAAAAATCTGGCGATAGTAGTATTTACTTGGTATTTGTAATGATATACATAAATAAGTGCCTCAGCGTAGCGTTTGGCTTCATCATACATACTTCTAGGACCATAACTATTAACGTTACCTTTATAAAATTCGGGCTGAGGGTGTACTTCAGGTTCGCCGTAAACTTCACTAGTAGAAGCATGGAAAAAACGTGCATTGTCACGCATTGCTAATTCTAGTAAGTTCATTGTGCCGGTAGATCCTGCTTGAAGTGTTTCGAGTGCAAGTTTTTGATATTGTGGCGGACTCGCCGGCGATGCCATATTTATTATTAAATCGAACTTTGTAGAAAATACCTTGTTTTTCAATGGCTTTACAATATCGTATTTAACAAAAGTAAAATTAGGTTCATTAATAAAATTTTTAATATTACTAATAAAACCCGTAGATAAATTATCTATACTGTACACATTATACTTGTTAGCCATATAATAATTGCAAATATGTGATCCAAGAAAACCAGCTCCTCCAGAAATTAATACGTTCTTGATTTTCACTAATTTATTACCGGTCTTCCGATGCTTTCGTAGTGGAATCCATTTTCTTTCATTTCGTCTAAAGTAAACAAATTTCGCCCGTCAAATATTATTGGATTTAACAATAGTTTATTTATTTTATCGAAATCAGGAGTATTAAATTCTTTCCATTCGGTCGCAATTAATAACGCGTCTGCATTGTCTAACGCTTCGTACTCATTGGCGACAAATTTTAGCTTCTTACTTTTTATCATTTTTTTTACTTTGCCCATAGCTTCAGGATCATATGCAACAACATTTGCTCCATTTTCTATTAGTGTATTAATAATCTCTAGCGAGGGCGCTTCTCTAATATCGTCAGTATCTGGCTTAAACGCTAACCCCCATAATGCAAAAGTTTTATTAGTTATATTTTGGTTAAAATATTTAAGTACTTTCTGAGCTAATACTCGTTTTTGACTTTGATTGATTTCTTGGACAGCATCGATAATTCTAAGTACATGATCATATTCTGAACCGGTATATGATAGTGCCAAAACATCTTTCGGGAAACAACTTCCACCGTAGCCGATACCTGCATGTAAAAATTCTCCTCCGATTCTGTGATCCGATGCCATACCTTTTTGGACAAGCTTTATATCGGCCCCAGTTTTTTCACATAAAAGAGCTATATCATTCATAAATGATATTTTGGTAGCAAGAAATGCGTTTGCCGAATATTTTGTTAACTCAGCAGAAATTGTATCCATCTCAATAATAGGATTTCCATGCCTAACAAATGGTCTGTATAGAGTTCGCATTATTTTTAATGCTTGCTCAGACGAGCTACCTATTACAACACGATCTGGTTTCATAAAATCATCGACCGCTCTTCCCTCGCGCAAAAATTCCGGATTTGAGACAACATCAAACTTAACATTTGTATAATCAGAAATAGTTTTAGCTACTTTATTTGCACTCCCGACGGGAACCGTACTTTTATTAACTATAACTACATAATTATTAATATATTTACTGATATCTTTCGAGGCAGATAAAATAAACGATAAATCCGCCGA
Source organism: Saccharimonadales bacterium (SeqCode) (assembly GCA_038216175.1). Lineage (GTDB taxonomy): Bacteria > Patescibacteriota > Saccharimonadia > Saccharimonadales > OMJO01 > JBBQQG01. Next base: position 42,164 of record JBBQQG010000005.1, on the reverse strand, counting down.
TCCATCAGCAGAAGAAGGAGTAGGTAGCGCTAAGAAAATTACTTTAGCATCTTTAAGCCCGTGAGCCAAATTCGATGTAAATTTTAAGCGCCCCTCTTTAATGTTTCGGCGAAAATATACATCCAACTTAGGTTCATATATAGGGATTTTACCGCGATTAAGTAAACGAACTTTCTTTTCATCAATATCAATACAGGTAACAGTGTTTCCAGTTTCAGAAAAACACGTACCCGTAACCAGGCCGACATAACCAGTCCCAACTACCGCTATTTTCATTATTACTATTCTATGTGATAAACACTTATCATTCAAATTGACTGGACTCTTTCGAGAACATATACTTTACATTGAAATTAAACGTAGAGGTCATATGAAAGCATTAATTACTGGTTCCGGCGGGTTAATAGGTTCTGAAGCCGCAAAATTTTTTGCTGAAAAAGGGTTTGAAATTGTCGGAATAGATAATGATATGCGAAGATACTTTTTTGGCGAGGAGGCTAGTACTGAGTGGAATAGAAAAAAAATAGAAAATCAACTTAAAAAAGCATACACACATTACAATATCGACATTCGTGATAATGATGAAGTACAAAAAATATTTAAAAAACATAAGTTTGATATTGTTGTACATACTGCTGCCCAACCTTCACATGATTGGGCTGCTAAAGAACCATTCACAGACTTTACAGTAAACGCAAACGGCACATTGGTGATGCTTGAAAATATGAGACTACATTCTCCTGATGCAGTTTTTATTTTTACTTCAACCAATAAAGTATATGGCGATACCCCGAATCGACTTCCGCTTATAGAATTAAAAAAACGTTGGGAGCTTCCGACAGATCATCACTTCTATGATGGTATAGACGAAAGTATGAGTATCGATAATACTAAACATTCTATTTTCGGTGCTTCTAAAGTAGCCGCTGATGTCATGGTCCAAGAATACGGAAAATACTTTGGATTTAAAACTGCTGTTTTCCGAGGTGGATGTTTGACAGGCCCATCTCATTCTGGTGCAGAATTGCATGGATTTTTGGCTTATCTTATTAAATGTATCGCGAGTGGTAAAAAATATACCATATTCGGGTATAAAGGTAAGCAGGTACGTGACAACATTCATTCCCATGATCTCGTCAACGCTTTTTATAATTTTTATAAAAAGCCGCGCTCAGGCGAAGTTTATAACATTGGAGGTGCTAGACAATCAAATATTTCTATGCTTGAAGCTATCGATAAAATTGAAAAACTTCTGGGCAAGAAAGCAAATTATGAATTGTCGACAGAAAATCGAGCTGGCGATCACATTTGGTACATTTCTGATGTTTCAAAATTCAAGAGTCATTATCCTAATTGGGATTTTGAGTACGATATTGACGCCGTTCTCGAAGAAATGTGTGCGGCGGTACGTACTTAATGAGATATAAAAATATTCTCATTACTGGAGGGGCCGGATTTGTAGGCTCGAACTTAGCTATCAAACTGAAGTCCGATAACCCAAATTTAAGAATTGTCTGCCTAGATAATCTTCGCCGACGAGGTTCAGAATTATCTATAAAACGGCTACGCGAAAACAATATTGAATTTTTGCATGGCGACATCAGGAATAAAGAGGACCTGGTATTAGAAAGTATCGATTTACTTATCGAATGCTCCGCCGAGCCGTCTGTTTTGGCAGGTATAGATTCTGCCCCAGACTACTTGATAAACACCAACTTAATGGGAACTGTAAACTGTCTCGAATTTGCCAGGTCTCGCGGCGCAGACTTACTATTTTTATCTACTAGTCGAATATACCCAATTAGTTATATCAATGAATTGGATTATCGTGAAACACCGTCTCGATTTGAAATCCTGAATCAGCAATCGACAAAAGGTGCTACAAAAGAAGGTATCGCAGAGAATTTCCCAATTGATAGACCCCGCTCATTATATGGTACGACTAAGCTTGCTTCAGAAATGCTGATTGCTGAGTACGTTGATACATACGGAATGCGAGCCATCGTTAATCGCTGTGGAGTTATCACCGGTCCTTGGCAGATGGGCAAAATAGACCAAGGAGTATTCGTATTATGGGTAGCTAAGCACTACTTCAAGCAACAGTTGAGCTATATTGGTTATGGTGGCGAAGGTAAACAAGTTCGGGACTTCATACACATAGACGATTTGTACCGGGCTATCCTCACCCAGATTAATAATTTTGATGATTACAACGGCAGCACGTTTAACATAGGTGGAGGGCTTACCAATAGCGTCTCTCTCAAAGAATTAACCAAACTATCTGAAGAGGTAACAGGAAATAAAATCACTATAGCTTCAATTAAAGAAGACCGACCGGCTGATCTACGTTTTTTTATTACCGATAGTAGTAAATTTTTACAAAAATCTGGACTCACTTGGCAAAAAGATGCTAAACAAACCGTCTCAGACATTTATGAGTGGATCAGCCAAAACGAGTCTGACTTAAAACCGATTCTCTCCTAACAAATGAAATTATCAGTTGTCATCCCTGCCTATAACGAAGAAGCGACTATTGCTGAAACTATATTAGCTTTTCATAATGCCCTGAAAGCCGAAAAAATTCCACACGAAGTACTGATAGTGAATGATAATAGCAAAGATACCACCGAAAAAATACTTAAAGAACTCCATAATAAAATACCTGAGGTTCGCTACGTCAATAATCAGCCGCCAAATGGTTTTGGCTTTGCTGTTCGATGTGGACTAGAAAATTATAATGGTGATTGTGTGGCGATTGTTATGGCTGATATGTCTGATCGACCAGAAGATCTTATTGCCTACTATAACAAAATGCTTGAAGGTAATTACGATGCAGTCTTCGGTTCTCGTTTTAAAAAAGGTGGCAAGACTATTGATTATCCTAAATCAAAATTGATTCTTAACCGTTTTACTAATGGCATAATTAAAGTATTATTTGGTATTCGTTATAATGACGTCACAAACGCTTTCAAACTATATAAGAAAGAAACTATTGATGGCCTCCAACCATTCCTAAGTCATCATTTTAATCTAACAGTAGAGTTACCTCTAAAGGCGATTGTAAGAGGATATTCATACGCTGTGGTTCCGAACTATTGGACTAACCGCAAGGCTGGTGAATCAAATCTTAAAATCAAAGAGATGGGTAGCCGTTACTTTTATATAATTCTGTATTGCCTTATAGAAAAATGGTTATCACGTGGTGATTATAGAAAAAAGAGTTCGGACTAGAGACCGCCGTAGTGGATAGTGCGTAAATACTTCAACCGTTCCCAAACTACAGTTTTGTCTGGGTATAGTAGCAATAGACAGTCATCTTTCACGCTTGTTGCATGCAAGGCACATTCTCGGGCTTTTACTAAATGATCGTGCTGGAATTGCATTTGCTCAATCCCCTTAACGTAGTTAAGCATAACAAGCAGTGTAGTTATACTTAGTAATACGACACAAGCACCTCTTACAATTCTTTGTAAAATATCTGTGTGTTTGGTGATTTCTAAGGTTCTGATTATCAGTACTACTAAAGCTATAATAGAAAAGTTTGATAGAGTTACATAACGGCTTGCGTAACCTTGGCTTATACCAAAACCAAGACGCGAAATGTCTGTCGTAACAGCAGCAATTAGTCCATAGCCTATAAAACATAGCCATGGTAAAAGTGAACCATTTAGTTCTACCCGTTTTTTTAATAATAAATAGGTGCTTAATCCTCCAGAGACTATAAAAAGTACAACTGCAAATTGACCAGAAAGTAGAAAGTCAAAGTTAATTGGCCGCACAACATAAACGAGGAAATACTCAATAAACCGTACTGGCTGGTGAAGGAACAATGTTTTAGATGGATGATAAGCCGGATTAACATAGTGAATATAATGCGAGCCGACAGTGCCGATGGCTGCTACAATCCAGTAAGGTGAGTATCGGCGCAGATCTTTTCTGAAGTAGAATAAAGGCAAACAAATTAACCAAACAAACATTCCGCTTGCCAGCGAGTAGGTAGCAATTATGGAAGCCAAGATTGCTACAATAAGTTTATTTCTTGTTGATTTTGTCTCCCAAACATCGAGTGCCCAAACAGCTAGTACGACTGCAAAAACATTCATAAACCATTGAATCTGCCACCCCCAGAGCCAGTTTTCCCACTGAAGTGGAGAGAAAAATATTAGACTTATTATTACTGCACCAATAGCAAATAGATAGTTGTTTTTTATGGTCTTTCTGAGTATTAGCAGGATTAAAACAAACGTCAAAAGAGCTAAGAGTACACTTACTACAATTTCGTAATTCACATCCCAATGCGTCATTCTGGCTAATACATACATAACTATTCTGGGGAACAGAATTCTATGCTCGTTATGTTGTGCAAAAAAGTCAGCAAAGCCTAATAAATGGTTTTGAGATTTTTTGAAAAGTAGGACAACTTCCCACTGATCATAAAACGGAACATTAACTGCAAAATGTTTTATCAATCCTATAAGTAAAACTACTGGAGATCCAATTAATGCAACGAAGATAACTTTTGCTTTTAACGGCCAATGCGGTAATTGGATGGTGGAAGTCTTGAGTTTAGATTTAGATATTTTGGTCGATTGTTCTTTAGTACTTTTGATGGATTGCATACTACGAACATTGTACTATAATTAATAGTCTGATTTCTGATATGTTCTCTATCCAAGTTTCCAAACAAACTTAGTCCAAGAGTCAACTATAAAACATTCGTACAGTATCTTTACATAAGCATTTTAATATGTTAGACTATACATAAGCATGATGTTAAAAAATAAATCATTTAAAATAAGTAAAAAAGTTATAGCCGTATGTTTGGGAATCGTTGCAATTATAGTTGTTAGCTTATTAGTAAGGAACGTATATTTTAAGCACAACAAACTCGTTATTACCAAGCCCGTTGAAACTAAAGAAACCATCAACTATAGCCCTGCTACACCACAAGAGAAAGCAGACTCAGAAGCGAATAAAAAAGCTGCGGCCGAAAGAATAAACCAAGACGCAAATAGCACATCTAATACCGATAAGCGAAGTGTTTCTGTCGTTATAACTCGTGCCGAGCAAAATGGCTTCCAAGTTGAAGTGAACGCCTTTGTATCAGGAGTTATAGAAGATAATGGTACCTGTACACTAAAGCTAACTGCGGCAAGTGATGAAATTACAAAAACTTCAGCAGGTAATAAAGATGCCACTACTACAATTTGTACTCCGTTTAGTGTTACTACTTCTGAGCTTAAACCAGGGCGTTGGAAAGCGTCAATTACTTATTCATCTGCAACTTCAATAGGTACTGCATCCCAGCAAATTGAATTTAGCGTGAATTAGTATGAAAAAGCGCTTACTAATTATAATCCTAACCGTGATACTAGGGTTGTCACAATTTGTTTTCGTGCCATTTAAAAAAGTTGCCGCTTTAACCGGAAGCGACTTTAATGCTGGTTACATAATTGACGACTCAGTATTCTTCAACCCTAATGCTATGACTACTCTTCAAGTTCAGGAATTCCTAAATAGCAAAGTCCCTATTTGCGATGTTAATCACGCTGGCAGCGGAACTAATCAACCGCCCTTTACGTGTCTAAAGGACTTCCAACAGGATGTGCCAGCAAAAGCTGCCGATCAATATTGTGGCGGGGCTATAACTGCAGGTCGTAAATCAGCTGCCCAAATCATTTATGATGTAGGTATTGGCTGTGGTGTAAGTCAAAAGTCTTTAATTGTACTTCTACAAAAGGAACAAGCTCTAGTAACCGATACTTGGCCTTGGGACATTCAATATCGCAGTGCTACTGGTTATGGGTGCCCTGACACAGCAGCATGTGATACAGCATATTATGGTTTCTTTAACCAGGTATATAATGCTGCTCGTCAATTTAAGCGATACACCCTAGATTCAGGTTCATTTAATTTCCGAGCAGGCATCACAAGTAATATACAATTTAACCCCAACCCTTCCTGTGGCGGTTCGCAAGTTTATCTACAAAACCCAGCCACAGCAGCCCTCTACAATTACACTCCCTACCAGCCGAACGCTTCCGCATTAGCTAATTTATATGGTTCCGGCGATAGTTGTGGTGCCTATGGGAACCGTAATTTTTGGAGGCTTTTTACTGATTGGTTTGGAACTACTAAGCCGGCCGGCAAGTGGCTACGACAAGGTTCTGATGGCCAAGTCTGGCTAGTCGTGGAAGGGCTAATGCCAGATAACAGCTATGCTCGTAAAAAATTCAAACTAACAAATTGGGAAATATATAAAGCTTACTTCTTGCAATATGAGCCAATTGTCCCAGTAACGGACGACTATTTGGCACAATATACAGATGACGGCGTATTGGGAACACGGGTTATAAGCCGAAGCTACTCTCAAATTCAATTCGTAAATAACACATACAGATACTTCATACCGGACTCAGCAACCTGCGACGCATGGGCTTTAGACTGCTTTAATACTACATTGACTAAAACCATACCAGGCACAGAATTTTTAGAGCGTCTACCCGGAACTGCTCAACCAGTTCCTCCTTTAATGCAGTTCGGAGACACAGTCTACAAAATGCAAGCTGGTATGAAGTTACCAATAATAGACGGCCAAACGCTTGCGGCTCTTGGTTATAATTGGGGCAATGTACTAATAAACACTCAAGTCATCAATGCGGGCCAACCACTAGGGCCGTTGCAAATTGGTCATCAAATTGTAATCCAATTTACGCCTAGTTCCCCTATTTTGATTTACGATCCAAATAATTTCCAATTCCATAAAGTTGCAGATAGTAATGTGTTCTCTGCTTGGGGCATGAAATACTACGCTAACCTAAATCCTAGTGCTTCTAGTTTCACTACTTCACCACCAACAATTAGTTCTCCCGACTTATCTGTCTGGGCAACAGATGATAGTGGCCATAAATATTTAGTAGACAACGGCCGTAAAATTGATGTAACTGGTTCTACAGATATACCTACTGAAGTATGGCAAAACACTGGTAAAGGTTTGTTACCAGTTTTACCAAATTCAATTAATAGTTCAAATATTTATGTTCCTGAGAACGGTAAAGTCTATGTGCTCGAAGGAGGCCAGAAGCGTCAAGTACCTACCTGGGACAATTTTACGGGCTTGGGATTGGATATTACCCGATTACTGCCTTTGACTGCCTATAGCGCTTTGCAATTTAATGATGGCCCATTTAAATTAGCTGATAATACGATTTTTAGCGCTTCTACTGGTGTTTCAATGGTCAATGGGGTTAATAGCCTTCATATTCCTTTATATGAATATTTTAGTTACTTCAACATCAACCCAGCGAATCTAATTACGGGTCAACCAAACCTAGAAACTGCATATGTTAATTCAGGCAATCTTTCGGTAATGGTAAAAGATGCCCAGGGCAACAAATTCCTTATGCAAAATGGGACACGTATAAATATAGACTCATCTGCAATATCTAACTGGGGTCTTGGATCTGTCAGTTTCTTACAAATAAATAATGCAAACTTGGCGCGCCTGCCAGTAGTTAATAATCTTGGCAGGTTTATATATACAAAAACGGCCGGACTTTTTTACGGATCGGGTGGTCAGAAACATCATATCGACACATATTCTACCTATCAAGCACTTGGTGGAAATACTAGCAATACGTTTACTGTAGCCGACGAGTTTTTAAATACCTTACAAGCGGGTAATCCCCTACCTTAATCTTGATTCGGTTTTTGAGGAATGCATGAGATAATTAGTTGCATGCCAGTTAACTCAAAATGGGTAGCGGTTACATCCGCAACAGGACACGATCCCCGTGTTTACTTGATTGAAAATGGTAAAAAACGATGGCTTATCAACGAGCAAATAATGGCGCAATATGGGATTGGCTGGAACGATATTAAAAGGATATCCGCTGAAAAATTAGATAGTTATATTACTGCATATCCATTAACTTCAGCTAACCAAAAAATATATGAAACAAAGGACTATATTTACTGCATCGAAGAAACTTGGTCAGATGATTCAGCTTTGGGAATAGTTGGCTGGGCTGTAGGTAAAAAGTCTCCGCTGAAAAGCCTCACTATAGAATTTGGTGGCAAAAAGAAAAAAATATCCCATTGGGTTAATAGACCCGAAATTGTTGAATATTTCAGTTCTACCTCCAGTATGCCAGTAACCCATGACTGTGGTTTTATGGCTATCATCCATCAAGACAAAGAACATGTATTTAGCTTTATGCCGAATTCAAAACAACCTGCAAGCAAGCTTGCATACGCAACTAACTCTAATGAAATAGCGTTTCCAAACTTTCCCATGAATAAAAATCTTGAAAAACAATTCAGAGATATTGTTAATAATAACCAGTTATCCGTACTCGAAGTTGGCTCCAGAGTATCACCAGGAGGGATTAATAAGCGAGCTTTTTTCAAGAAAGCAGCTTCTTATACTGGCATAGACTACTTGCCGGGCAAGACAGTCGATGTAGTCGGGGATGCTCACCAGCTAAAAAAGCACTTCAAAGGTAAAAAGTTTGGCGCCTTGTATTCGGATTCTGTTTTGGAACATTTGGCAATGCCTTGGAAAGCAGTAATTGAAATGAACGGCGTGTTGAAAAAAGGAGGCTACATTTACCACTCAGCGCCTGCCTGTTGGATACCTCATGATATGCCTTGGGATTTTTGGAGATTTTCGGATGCCAGTATGAAGATTCTCTTTTCAGAACCTTTTGGATTCAAAGTAATTGATGTCGAGTTTACTGCTCCCGTGAATCTCCGCCTGAATTCTAAAGCAGGCGATGATTATGCCCGATTTCCTTTGTCGCCAGCTTTTGGATTTGTGTCAGTTCTTGCCCAAAAGGTTCGAAATATTGACCGACAAAAAATTCGTTTTAACGTTGACCTCAAAAGAATTCTAGGAGATGACAAAAGCACGTACCCTGAATGGAATGACTAATTCTTGTTTTGTAATATATAGTTAGCAATATTCTCAAGTTCGGTGTTCCAATCAAAGTTAACGTTTTTTTGACCAGTCTGAGATATTTTTTTCCGCAAAACTTCATCGTCAATCAACATGCCAATTTTCTCAGTAAATGCATGTGGTGAGGGTTCAGATAATAAACAGTTTTCTCCATCTTTAAAAAGCCAGAGATTATCTTCATTTCGGTTACTAACAGTTGCCATCCCTGAAGCCATAAATTCAAATGGCTGATATGACGGATGTTTTGACAACATATACACAAATCCAATATCGCAGGTCCTATAAAGATCACCTACTGCCTCTAGAGAATTAAGCAGTCCTAAGTTGTTTATCTTACCGCTAAGACCATACAGACCTTCATCCCATTTTGCACCGGCTGTAATTACTTCTATCCTGTCACCATATTTATCAAGCAATTGGTTAATAATCTGCACCCCCAACTCAAAAGCATTTCTGGGATTATTGGGCCGAGCGTAAAAGAATATTCTAACTCTTTTGTTGTCTTTCTTTGTGGCTGGATAGTAGTATCTTGCGTCAACGGCAGGGATGAAACTTACTCCTTCCAAAGCATGTCGCTGGTTTACTGCCCACAATAATCCAGGTGTATTTACAATACCAGTGAATCCAAACCTATAGGTTGATTCAGCCATGGCATACATAGCCCCTCCTTCATAGAACAATGGTTCGTAATCTTGTATGAAATAGTACTTTCTTTTTGTTTGATTGTACTTAAGTAGTAAATATGCGGACATCCAAATTGTTGCAAAGGCCATATCTCGCTCAGGTAAATCTTCTATTGTTTCATTTTCAAGATCTAATATGATCAATTCACAGTCTACTAGGCCGGGGAAGTGTTCAATAATTTCACTGTAGGTTTTTTGTTTATCAAGATATTTATTATCAAATATAACGATTGTTGTCGCAACTCCTTGTTTTGCAAAATGTTCCATGAAACGAAAAATTGTATATATTCCACCATACTTAATATGGTCAAAATATGGGACAAACCAAAGACTAGATTTTGGTGTAGTTGAAGATTTATTATTAATATTCATACTTCTAGTTATATCTTTTTGATCTATCTGAAATATAGGGTTAGCTAAATAATTATAGGCTTCAGGAATTTCGCTACTGGAGATTTTTTTACGTTTTCCGATTTTTTTTGATGCGTGTTTCATTGTCTTTTCAGCCAGCGAAAAAGGACCCTCGTGACGTAAAATCCACAAACTTTTTGATATACGATCAGTTTGCTTATTGGCCATATGTACCTGCTGGAGTTGGGGTTTCTGACATTATCTCAAGGTTAGGGTTATAGTAGGGATCACCACCTTCAAGATACTTCTTATATCTCACCATAGATAAATCATAGTCCGACGGAGGAATATTATTATATGATCCGACTGATTGAGATTCATAATGAAATAGCTTAGCGTACGGCGTAAAAACGTTGCGATAGCCACTTTCGTGCAAACTTAGGCCAAGAGCAACGTCACTGCCACAAATTATAAATCGTTCGTCAAATCCTCCCACTTTATCAAATGTACTTGCTCTCACCATTAGGCAAGCACCGGTCACAGCCAAGTAGTTACGAACCCAATCAGGATAACGATAAAACGTAAGCGTATGTGGCTTAAGTTGGCGAAAAACGTGGGCTGCAGTCCCTGTCATACCGACTATAACACCGGCGTGTTGAATTTTGCGATCAGGGTAGAATAGAAAACCTCCGACAGCCCCAATCTCCGGCTGGATAGCAACACCTATCAGTTCTTCGAGCCAGTCATCGTTAATGACTTTCATATCATTATTCATGAATAGAAGTAGTTCACCACTAGCCTGCTTCCTTCCAAAATTATTGACCGCGGAGTAATTAAACGGCTTATTGTATTCGATAACATGGATATTCTTGTGTTTACCTATTTTGTTTAAATAGCTGGTTGTTCCTGGCTCTTGGCTATTATTATCAACTAGTATTATTTCGAAATTTTGATAGCTTGATTTTTTTATTATGCTTGCGACACACACTTTTAGAAGTTCAGCCTTGTCTTTGAAAGGAATTATTATAGAAACTTTGGGACTACCAATAATTTTATATTTAATTCTATAGTTCGTAGGCAGATCATCGGGCCCTGAAAGCACATCAGCTGCAATGTTATTTCTTTTAATATATTCTTTTATCGCCTTTTTGCCTGAATCATCGGCATATGATTTTGTATTCATATTTTTTGCTGTCGAATCGTCTGCTTGTCGCCAATGGTATAAAATTTTAGGAATATGATAGATTACAGGTTTTTTCTCGGTAATTCTTAGCAATAAATCATAATCCTGGGCGCCATCAAATTCTGGCCTGAGTCCACCGATAGCTTTAATAATCTGCGACTTTACAACTACGAAATGTGCCATATAATTTGCACTCAGAAATAACTCGGGGGACCAGTCTGGTTTGAAGTACGGCAATAATCTCTTTTTGCCATTTTCAGTGATATAGTCTTCATCACTATAAAATAACTCTATGCTTTGATCTTTATTAATAGCGCTTACGACCTCGTTCAAAGCGAATTCAGCTAGTAAATCATCATGATCCATGAATGCAATGAAATCACCTGTAGCAATTTTAATTGCCATATTTGTATTACCAGAAATACCGAGATTTTCGCTAACTTCAACTAATTTAATACGATCATCTCTTGCCGCCTGTTTTTTTATGCTAGTGGAGCGTACCTTACTAGTCGAACCGTCAGCAATGCAAAGTTCCCAATTTTCATATGTCTGATTTAAGATAGAGTCAATCATCGGGATTAAATACTTATCGGGTGTGTTGTATGCGGGGATTACGATTGAAATCTTGGGAATATATTTGTGATTAGTATTTTTTGATATAGTTAATGGCTCAATATCTGTTATCCATTTTTCATAAGATATGCCGGGTGGTTTTATTAAGAGTCTTTTAACTCTGCCAACTGTCCACGCTGCCATTTTTCGCCTTCTAGTCCCTTTAGGCAAAACTTTTTTAGCTGCATTAGTTACGGTCATCATTTTTTTGATTTTTTCCCTTTAGGAATAATCTTGGAAGTTAAATTTGCTGTTTTACTAATTTTACTAGCCAACTTCCAAGAATTTGATGAGTGTATTTGTTTAATTATTTCTATATTTTCTTCTAAACTTTTCTGCAGTTTTGCAGAGTGGATTTTTTGCTCATCAAATTGCGTCTGGAGTTTAACGATTTGCGCATTTAAGTTACTAATCTTATTGCTTTGTTGCTCTTGAGTACGAGCACTCCAGTGCTCGGACAAGGCAATTGTAGGATCGATAGTTTCATTAATTTGGCGATCAGAGCATAGTACAAAAAAATAGAGTACTTCTTTCATTTTTTTAGGAGCAATATTAGCAACCGGTAATTTCGCTATCCACTCACTAGTTATCTGTTCTTTTGAAAGTAGACCGTTGCTTACCCAGGTTGCTTGAAACCACTCTTTAGTATGCTTAAAGTTATCGTGCAACAGTTTAATAAGTTCTTCATGCTCAAATTCATGAATGTGAAAATGATTTCCCTCAATAAATTCGGTATCGTTGGGAGTAGATATTACAGCCAAGCCATCAGATTTTAGAACACGCTTTATTTCTTTTAAAAATTTTTTGTAATCTTTTATATGTTCAATGGTCTCATAAGATATTACGACATCCACGCTATTATTTGGTAGTGGTATATTCGTGCCACTACCTTCGATAAATTCAACATTTGATTTATGAAAATGCGTCTTTGCATACTCAACCGAATCAATATCAATATCAACACCAAAAACTTTTTTTGCAGTATCTGATAGTAATGCGCTGCCGTATCCCGATCCACAAGCTATATCTAAAACTACTTTGTCTTTGACTAGCAACTTTGAGCCACTGTACCTTACTATATGTTCTCCATAGACCGCCGAACCTTTATGGTGTTCGGGGATCATCCTCTCTCCAGTATCTTTTAATTTAGTCTTTTTCATGCTTTTCTTCTATTGCCTCGCCTATTTACTGTGTGCATATTGTGCTCGTAATTCGTAATATCTCTCCTCTAACCGATACTTCATTATTTCATACCAAGACCCTTTAAACTCTATTTTTTTACTTAAAAAAACATAATTTTGCTTTTTAGGATCAGCCCATAAAACTTTACTGTGAGATTTTTTTAAGAAATCACCTCCGAACTCCCAAAACACAATATAATCATCCTTCCTAAATCCATGGTATGCTGGTGGACTTAGATTTACTATCTTTTTTTTGTCTATACTGGCTCTCTGTAGTGACTTCTTGTTCCAAACAATAGGTATAGTGAATATTATTACACCGTCCTCCTTAATTACTCTTCTACATTCTAAAATAGCCTTATACGGATCTGGAACATGTTCAAGAGTTTCACTGTGTATTATTAGATCAAATGAATTATCTTTATAACTCAAGTTTTGTATGTCTTCTGAGTCTTTGCTATTGCCGAATTCAGCAAAAGTAAGTCCTTTTATCTTCTTTAACTGTGTGTGAAGTTGGTGGCAGGAATTTATTTCTGCAACTGAAAGTCTTTTTGAGTTAGCCCAGTTCACAAATGAATCAAAACTTTTATGATCACCGTAATATTTCGCAATACCTTTTGCTAATCCTATAGCTCTCGAATTTATCCCACAAGAAGGGCAAACTGTACCTTCCCTCTGATTAAATAGGGATTTTAAGCCTACGCTTAAATTCCATGCCACTGCCAGTTCTTTATCTATTGGTTCCCCGTATAGCCATTCCTTTGAATTAACGCCACAAGCAAAACATTTCACTTTATTTTTAAACTTTCTTGAAGAGTAAGAAGAGAATAGGGGTTATTACTAGATATTACTTCAAAAGACCCCCCTCTATCGAAGCTATGAAATATTATATTACCGTTACTGTTAGCCACAGCAGGAGTTAGGTCATAAACTCCATTGCTCAGAATTTCAGTTATTTGTAACTGTACATCTACACCATCGCCAGAATTATAGACTCCAGTATCTCTAACGTCTTCTATGAGAGTATTCGTCGAGAGCAATGCGGTCGTTATAGCATGATTATGAATCGTAATCCCGAATATTGGGTTTACGACTTTGTCATAGTAGTTGACATGGAATTTTACTGTTATAACCTCTTTGGGTAGAAAAACTTCCCTTTTTTTCCCCTGACTATCTAGAATATCTATGGTGCTAATATGAGCTACTCCCTTGATCGGATTATTTACAGTCTGTTTATCTCTTAGTGCATTTCTCGTTACTGTCATACCGGCTACGTTTTGCTCATCATATTTTTCTAAAACTTTTGACATTTCACCGCTTACAATCATCTTCCCGTTTTCTATCAGTACACCTTTCTTACAGTACTTCTCTAACGCCCCTCTGTCATGAGATACGAACACTACTGTTCGCTTTTCCTTTTTCAATTGTTCAAAGTATCGAAAACATTTTTCTTGGAATAACGAATCTCCAACCGCCAAAACCTCATCGATAAGCAGAATGTCACTCTGAGCTCGAATTGCAATAGAAAAAGCTAACCGAACCTGCATACCTGATGAGTAATTTTTGAGTTTCTGATCCATGAATTGTTCAATTTCCGCAAAATCCACAATTTCTTGGTACATAGCATTCATTTCTTTTCGGCTGAAACCCAATAACGCTCCATTTAAGAAAACATTCTCGCGACCGGTTAGGTTTGGGTTAAAGCCTACCCCCAATTCAATAAAGGGAGTCAATTTGCCGTTGACATGAATTGTACCTTGATTCGGCTCATAAATTCCCGCTATCAATTTAAGAAGTGTACTTTTCCCACTACCATTTCGTCCAACTATGCCGAAAAATTCACCTTCTTGAATTTCGAATGAAATGTTTTTAAGCACTTTTTGCTGTTCATAGCTCCGTTTACCTCTGAAAATGTTTACAAAGAGACTTTTAATACTATTTTGTTTTTCGTGTGGAAGCTTAAAAGTTTTGCCAACACCTTGCACGCTTATAGCAACGCTCATCTAAAGGTCCTCCGCAAAATGTGCTGCTTTTTTCTTGAAATATAGTACTCCTACTAGCAGCGCAATAAAGGTAATACCATAAGGCACCAATCTCATGTAATGGTTTCCATACAATGTATCTATGGTTGGGCTGCTGTGCGTAACAAGTGCGTAACGGGCATCTTGAATAGCGGTAGCCATTGGGTTAAGTAGTAGTAATTTTTGGTATTTTAGACTTGGAATTCGTGACAACGGGTAAAGAATGGGGGTTACATAGAAAGCTGCCTGCATGATTACTTCCCAAATGTAACTCATGTCACGATACTTCACAAATGCCGCAGCAAGAAATAATGAAACACCGAGAGCCAAAACGTAGACCTGGATCATTATTAGAGGAAACCAGACTACTGTACGCATTAAATTAACATGGTTAAAATACATGAATGCAATAATAACGATCAAAGTTAGCCCAAGATTAATGAGCGCAGATATGCTACTTGATAATACAATCATCCAGCGAGGAATGCGGATTTTGCGTATCAGATCGCCACGTCCAACTATTGACCCTAAACTCTGGCTAGTCATCTCAGCAAAGAAATTCCAAATAACCAAACCAAGTAATAGGTATACCGGAAAGTGCGGAACTTCTACACCCAATTTTAGAAACTTTACGAAGACTACAAAAAGCGTCAAGAATAATAAAAGCGGGCGGAGTAAAGACCAGGCATATCCTAAAACTGAGCCTTGATACCTAAGTTTAAAGTCTGTTCTAACTAGTTCGGCAAGCAGTGATCGATTTTTTTTACTAAAAATATGATTCATATATTCCTGAACTTATATTATATGATAGGACTATCTGTTATGGAAAAGATTTACGTTGTAATACCTAACTGGAATGGTGCTGATTTCATATCTTCTTGTTTAACTTCGCTTAACAACCAAACCATACAACATGAAGTTATAGTAGTAGACAATGGTTCTGTAGATGAATCTATAAAAATAATTGAAACCGATTTTCCAAAAGTAATACTGATAAAATTACCGACAAATACCGGTTTTGCCGGAGGAGTAAACAAGGGTATAGAGCACGCTTTAAAACTAAATGCTTATGCCGTAGCTTTATTCAACAACGATGCTGTTGCTGATTTCGAATGGTTGAGTAGTTTAATTAAAAAGATGCGAGTGGAGCCAAAAAGTGGGATTGTTACAGGAAAACTAAAACTATTTGATAAAAAACATTTAGACAGTACTGGAGATTATTACTCAGTGTTTGGTATGCCTTTTCCAAGGGGGCGTAATCAGATAGATATTGGACAGTATGACAAATCAGAAGAAGTATTTGCTGCTTCAGGTGGAGCAAGTTTATATCGTAGTGACATGTTAAAAGAAATTGGATTATTTGATGAAAGATTTTTTGCTTACTATGAGGATGTTGACATTAGTATGCGTGCGCGATTAGCCGGTTGGACAATTCTTTATGAACCTAACGCCGTAGCCTTTCATCATCTTTCCGCAACAAGTTCTAAATTAGGTAGTTTCACTAGATACCATGCAACAAAAAATTTCTTTATGTTATATACAAAAAATATGCCTAGTTATTTATATTGGAAATATTTGATTTTCTTTTTGTACCAATCGGTGAGACTTGCAGCATCAAGCTTAATAAAAGGCGGAGGCATAGCATATTTTAAAGGGTTGGGGCGGGCAATAATAAACTTACCTTATATATTATCTAAAAGACGAGCAATTCAAAAAAATAGAAAAATCTCTATCAAAGAATTTGACGAGATATTAGTAAAAACTAAGCCGCCAAAGATTCCTTTGATCTCTTAGTAGATGATATTAGAAGCACACCTGCCAATATCCACCACTGGGCAGCAACTGCTTCGTTGCTCCATGTATGCAGTAGCATATTCATAAACAAGTAGCCCCAGAAAGCTGACAAAATAATTACACTATAATAATCGTGCGTATTCATCAATCTAGTATATAAATATACGTTAATGTAAATAAATAAAAGTAGACCAATGACACCAATTTCATATCCTATCTGGACATAATAATTTTCGGTTAGAAGACCCCCGTTTTTGTTTTGAATCGACACAATCCCGGCAGTACCTGGACCATGGCCGAGGGGCTTGTTTTTTATACCGATTAAACCTTCTTTAACAAATTCTATATGGTAGCCGTTTGAATCATACTTAGCTTTAGTACTTTTATCGCTATGGACAATTACGTTTTGTATTACGTAGTTATGACGATAAATGACAACCAGCCCGATTAAAAGTATTAAAGCAAGGCCTAACGGTATCCAAAATCGCCTGAGTGATGATAAAACTAATGTTTTGTATGTTGCCGCTACTATAATCACTACTGATATCAGCGATGCTGCCCAGGCACTTCTTGAAAATGTTAGAAATAAAGCCAAAACATGTATAGCTAATAGCCCGATCACAAACATATACTTCTGTTTATCTCTATTTTTTATTAATACATAGGTTAGAAGAGTTATCGGTAAAATTAGATAGGCGCCTAAAGAGTTAGGGTCTCTTAGCGTCGACATAATTCTTGGAAAATCCAGTTTATCGTCGATATAAAAATTTGGTTTTACTCCTCTAGCGATTGAATATCCAAAATGGGTTAGTATATCTTTCGGTAAAAAGTACTGTGCTATCCCGATCAAACAGACGATTGTACTTATACATACCGCTAATTTTAGTACCTTGCTAGTGTAGATTTCTTTAGGAAATAATAGAGCAGCGCTCATGCCTATAATAAGAAACCAGAGAAGTCGATTGTTATAAACTGTGCCGAGAATTGCTACCGATAAAGTAGTATGCCTGTTAAATAAATATGTAAAAACGTGAAAAAGTCCGTACAAAAACGAAAGTCCAATAATTTTAATATAAGGCGTGTTCTTAAATTTGCCGCTTCGCCAAACCATTAAGATACATATCAAAGTTAAGAAAATAGTGAAAACATCTTTGCCTATTTTCCAAGTTGTCAGGCCTCCGGTAAAAACGCTCAGCCACTGGGATAGGAAAATATGAAATGGCATATAGACAAGTAACGCAATCACTCCGTAATAAGGAATCCTTCGTATATTGTCCATGTTAGTTATAATTGTACATAGATTTCCTCATGCAAGACAGCAAACATATTGTAATCGATGCCCGAAGCCGCCCGTCAAGTACCGGCAGATATATTGACCGCTTGCTTGAACATTTACAAGAAATAGATGAAAAAAACCGCTACACGGTGTTACTTGACCCAAAAGATAGTTGGAAACCAAAATCGAGAAAGTTCAAAACTTTAATATGTCCGTATAAAAAGTTTTCATTTAATCTGATAGACCAATACTCTTTTGCCGAGTTTTTAAAAAAACTAGGCCCTGACCTGGTACATTTCGGTATGACACCACAAGAACCGCTTTTTTATAATGGCAAACGCGTTACTACTTTGCATGACCTTACTATGCTACGATTTGCCAGAGCAGGTCATCTGCCAAAATGGCTTCACTTTTTAAGAATGGTCGGTTACCGCGTTTTACTTAAGCAGAGCCTAAAAAAGGCAGCCCAAATCATCGTTCCTTCAGAGTTTGTAAAACACGATGTCATTAAATATCTGCCAACTAACTCTAGAAAAGTAACGGTTACTTTAGAAGCATCAGAACCGCCTCTTGATATGGACGCTAAACCATTAGAAAACGCTCCAGAATATTTTATCTTATATGTTGGCAGTGCATTTCCACATAAGAACTTAGAACGACTAATTGAAGGATTCGAAATTGTTCATGAAAAGCTGCCGGATTTAAAACTAATATTAGTTGGCAAAAAAGAACAGTATTATAGACTAATCGAGAAACTGGCTCTAAAATATTCTGCGAAAGACAACATAATATTTACTGGATTTGTTAGCGAAGCACAACTTAAATGGCTATATACTAACGCCAAAGCCTACGTATTTCCATCTCTCAGCGAAGGATTTAGTTTGTCAGGACTGGAAGCGATGGTTTATGACTGTCCTGTGGTTAGCAGCAATGCAACTTGTCTGCCTGAAATATATAAAGACGCAGTGGTATACTTCGATCCTCTAAATATTTCAGATATGGCCGAGAAAATTATTTTGGTGCTAACACATAAAACTCTAGCCAATGAGCTTGAGCTAAAAGGTAGTCTTCTAATAAAACAATACTCCTGGAGAAAAATGGCAAAAGAAACACTTTCAATATACGAATCAGTTCTTGCAGACAGTTAAACCGATTCTTTTTCTTCGTCTTGTTTGACTTTCTTTTTAGACGGTTTTTTTGTAATTTCAGCCGGTTTTAATACTACCCGCCTATCACGACCAACACCGATTGATTCGGTTTCTATACCAGCTTCAGTCGCTACTTTATGGATTACCCGTCGATCAGCTGGATTCATTGGATGAAGTTCCATAGCTTTACCAGTTTCTACGACTGCGTTTACCCAGCCTTCGGCTTCTTCGGCCAACCGGTCGGCCCTGGCTTTCTTGTAGTCGGCAATATCGACATTCACACGACTCGGATTGTGGCCATTGTTCTTAAGTGCTGTAGCAACCAGAAATTGAAGTGCGCGCATAGTATCGCCTCTTTGTCCGATTAAAAAGCCGTTTAAGTGTGTACTCGGTACATGAAGCTCGATTACTTCGCCGTCCTCTGTGGTAGCATAGATATCCGTATTCAGACCGAAGAATGATAATAGATCCTCAAGATATTTCTTAGCGTATTGGATGGCGATTTCTATCGATTCGGTTGACGGTTTTTCGTCTGGCTGATCACTATCATCGTTCATTTCTTTCTCCTTTTATTTTTGGCAGTTTTTGATTTTGGTTTTTTGACTTCCTTTTTTTCAATTACTTCGCCTTCTATTATTACTTTGCCGGTTTTGCTATCAGCCACAGCTTCCATTTCCTTTTCGTCTTTGCCAAGTATTCTAGCCTGCTGAATATATGCTGTTACTCCGCTTACAAGCCAGTAAAGACTAAGGGCTGATGCCAGGTTAACTGTAAAGAAAAAAATCATTACAGGTATGAAATATTTGGTGTTTCGACTGACTGCAGCGTTAACTTCTCCGCTGTCAGAAGATTTTCCAGAACTGGCGTCTTTTAGTATCTGCCTTAGTTTCCTGGAATCCTTAGTATCTGGCATAAGCTGTTTACTCTGATAATACTGCGATACAGCACTTCCTAGAACCAAGACCATGGCTGGCCAGTACGTACCTTTTTTACTTATTGCTGCTCTTTTTAAATCGACAATGCCAAGAAGTGAAGCATCGAACTTATGTATGTCTGAAGATAGTGTCTTCATCCAGCTTAAGTTTCTAAGAAATGAATAAGAATTAGTAATTAAAGCGTGCGGATCAACTATTACTTTTCTAAGTCCCTGGTATAACCCAATAAGAATTATTAACTGGATTATTAATACACCAATAGATCCAAACGGGTTAATTTGTTTTTCCTTATATAGCTCCATTAACATCTGGGATTCTTTAGCACGGTCTCCTTTTGCAGATAGTTTTACGCGCTTAATCTCGGGCTGCATTTCGCGCATCGCTTTAGCTTGGTGGAGCTGCTTTTTTATTAGCGGCCACATAAGTAAACGGATTACAATCGTGAAAATAATGATCGCAAGACCAAAGTTGTGCCCCGGTAAAAGGGCATATATTAGAACCAGCAGGTTAAATATCGGCTTTACGATAAGAATCTGAAAAAATGATGCGACAAACATTAACACTCCTCTTGTTCCCTATATCATATCAGATAAACCACCCCTTGCCAGCAACCAAAAAACGACTAAACTTATGCTTCCACATTTACTTTGCTATAATTTTTGCTTGTTTAAGCTGGCTAAAGACCATTTTTTCAATATCGGCTATAGGCAGTTTTGTTAATTCTTCTGAAAAAACTGTCATTACAATATCATAGGGGCCTAATATTAAACTCTCTTTTAAACGAACAGTTTCATATAGTCTTCGTCTTATCCGGTTTCTCGTAACGGCCGATTTGCTAATTTTTTTACTTACTACTACTGCTAAACGGTAATTGCTACGTCGGTCATTTTTAACATACTTAATCGAGCACAGAGGTCCTCTGACAGTTTCACCTTTCTGATAAACGAAATTAAGTGAGTTATGGCCATGAAAACGATGCAGCCTTGAAATCATATCTATAAGGTTACAGGGTTTAGGATTGATGCACTAGTAATACTAAACTAAATTTAAGCCGACAACTTAGCTCGGCCTTTATTGCGTCGTCTTTTTAGTACAGCGCGCCCAGCTTTAGTCGCCATTCGCTTCATAAATCCGTGTTCGCGGGCGCGATGACGCGTTTTTGGCTGGAATGTTCGTTTGGGCATTATTTTTTCTCCATTAACACAATCCGACAGCTAATGATATTGTGTTTTCTGCCGGAAGTGAAATTAACAATAATTACCCCCTTATTCTAGCAACTTATCCCCTATATCCCAAGTACTTTCCACACATTAACAGGCTTGTATTTTGACTGTGTACAATTAAACCCCTTGTCCTAATTTAATTAATTATACGGCTGTTGTAATCTCTGAATAGCTTGTGGAAAAGTACCATTTTTCTGTATATTTAGAGCATACATATTTTATTTAGGAGCGAGGGTAATGCAGGATAGTGTGTGGCAAGCAGTACTAGGAGAAATCGAACTATCGGTTTCACGCGGCAACTACGTTACCTGGTTTAAAAACACGCACATGCTTAGGTATAAAGACAATATTCTGGTTATTGGCGTTCCCAATGTTTTTATAAAACAGCAACTTGAGCGAAAATATTCTGAACTCATCGCCGACACCCTAGCAAAAAACGGCGTAACTCCGGAAGCTATTGAATTTAAGATTCACTCTTCAATTTCAATTACCAGGAAACAAGAGACGTCCGGTGAGATACTGTCGCAAAAAACTACTGCTCGCGAAACTCCCAACCGCCCTTCGCCGACAACTCTGACACATACTTATCGGCAAGGTATCAATGAAAAGTATACATTCGATAATTTTATCGTGGGATCGGGCAATGAACTAGCATACGCCGCCTGTCAGGCAATAGCCCAGACTCTTGGAACAAAATATAACCCACTGTTTTTATACGGTGGTGTCGGTATCGGCAAAACCCATTTGATCCA
The DNA here is from genome assembly GCA_038216175.1 of Saccharimonadales bacterium (SeqCode). Classification (GTDB taxonomy): domain Bacteria; phylum Patescibacteriota; class Saccharimonadia; order Saccharimonadales; family OMJO01; genus JBBQQG01. The sequence goes on along the minus strand of JBBQQG010000005.1, from coordinate 20,049 downwards.
GGCAGTTGGTAACGCGGTACTTGCCCGAAATTCGAAAGCTCATGTTGTATATATATCTACCGAGCAGTTTGTCCAGGAGTTTCTTGACGCAATTAGATATAAGAAAAATACCGATTTTGCCGGTTATTATCGCAGCGCCGATGTGTTAATAGTTGATGACATTCAGTTTATTGCCGGCAAAGAAAAAACGCAAGAAGAATTTTTCCATACTTTTAACGCTCTCCATCAGGCAAACAAACAAATCATTATCAGCAGCGATAAACCGCCAAGAGACATTCCAACTCTTGAGGAGCGACTTCGAAGCCGCTTTGCCTGGGGTATGAGTATTGATATGCAAAACCCTGATTTTGAAACGCGTTGTGCCATAATCCAGACTAAAGCCAGCGGCCATAACATCGAGTTGCCCCAACCGGTCGTTGAATATTTAGCTAATTTAATTCAGTCAAACATTCGAGAACTAGAGGGTGCGCTAAACCAGTTGCTGGCGTTTTGTGAAATGAGAGGCCTTCCGCCTGAATTACAAATCGCTACTAGCCTGCTTGGAAACACCAGAACCAGGCCAAAACACATAAGCGCTAAACAAATTATAGAAAGGACTGCTAAGCACTTCCAGATACCTCTAGAGGACATTCTTGGGCCGAAAAGAGACAAGGATATAGTTGTACCTAGACAAATAGCTATGTACATATTAAGAAGCGAACTTCACTTAAGCTTCCCAAAAATAGCGCGCGAACTTGGCCGAAAAGATCATACGACCGCAATTCATTCAGTTGAGAAAATCGAGAAAGAAGCCAGTTTTGACATAGATATTAAGACTGCAATCGCCGATATTAAAGAGGTTTTGTATGCGTAATTCATGTGTAGAAGCTGTCGTTAGTGCCCCGTCTTCCTGTGCCCAGAACGACAGATTTATAAACAACCGCTCGGTTTTAAGTTCCAGCCTGTGTTTAAACCTTCGAGTTATACAAGTTGCCACCAATAGTTATGTAGTCTTATGTGCACAACCAAAAGCTAAGATTCAATCAGTATTAAGTAGCTTATACACTGTATACACAGGCTCTATTAGTCCTACTACTAAGTATTTAAAAGGAGTAATAGTATGAAATTACAAGTAACTCAGGAAAACTTATCGAAAGCTCTTGGTAATGTATCGCGTGTTGCTAGCAGTAGGGGAACTTTGCCGATACTTTCCAATGTTTTATTAAAAACCGTTGGCAACCGGCTAAGCATCGCTGCAACTAATCTGGACATAGCGATCACCCACTACATCGGTTCAAAAGTTAGCCAAGAAGGTGCGATAACTGTTCCTGCCCGGCTAATGCAGGATTTTATATCAAGCCTGCCAAGTGGAATAATCGATTTAAAACTCGAAGAAAACAAGCTGCACATTACAACCGAAAAGTACCAATCTGTAATTAATGGTGTTGCAGCCGACGATTTTCCGGTTATGCCAGCAATTACCGGCGGGAAATCATTAAAAGTAAACGGAAAAATATTAAAAAATGGACTTACTCAAGTAGTTAGTGCTGCATCTGGCGACGAATCGAGACCAGTTTTAACCGGAATCTATTTTCATACTTTCGAAGATAAATTATTTCTAGTGGCCACCGACAGTTACAGACTAGCCGAAAAAGTACTGCTAAAAACTAAAGAACAGGTTGATATGCTAGTTCCAGCTGGAGCACTTCAGGATTTGCTAAGAATTCTTGGCGATTTTGACGGAGAAGTTGAAATTATTCATGATGACCAGCAGGTACTTTTTAGCGTTGGAGACATAGAGTTAGTTACTAGACAAATCGAAGGCAAATATCCTGATTACCGTAAACTAATTCCTTCAAAATTTGAAAATACGGCTAAACTTAAGCGCTCGGAACTCACCAACATCACCAAAGTTTCCAGTTTGTTTGCCAGAGAAAGTGCTGGCAGTGTCACTATAAATCTTGATACAAGTTCTTCTCAGGTAAGTATCCGGTCTATTGCATCCCAGCTTGGAGAAAATGTTGCTAGTGCAAGTGCCGAAGTTTCTACCGACAGCACGATCACGCTTAATTCCCGCTATATTTTAGATGCACTTCAGAGCTTAGGTGGAGAAGACGTGACATTCGCGTTTAATGGCAAATTAGAACCTTGCGTACTTCGTGATCCGAAGAGCTCTGACTATTTGCATGTGATTATGCCTCTTAAGAGCTAGCTCTGTATAGTAGGGCTATGATAGGAGATATCCAGCTGCAAAACTTTCGTTCGTATAAGAACGAATCGTTTGAATTCGATAGCAGAGTAAATATAATTGTTGGGCCTAATGCCAGCGGTAAGACCAATCTTTTAGAAGCAATTTTAATGATTTCAGGCTCAAAATCTTACCGGGTCAAAGACATAGATACGATTATGTACGCTAAACCATGGGCTAGGCTCGACGCCAATACTATTAGCGGTCTTCGAAGCCTAAAACTTAAAAGAAATCTCGATGAATCAGTCAATAAAGTTTATGAAATTAATAAAGATTCTATAAAGCGCTTAAGTCAGACAAAAAAAATTCCGGTCGTAATGTTCGAACCAAACCACCTGCTACTTTTTCATGGTATTCCTGAAGCTCGTAGAGACTATCTTGATGATTTATTGGAGCAAATGGTCCCAGGGTTCCAATTATTAAGAAAACAGTATAAACGAACTCTAATGCAGCGTAACCGTCTACTAAAACAGCATCCTAATAATATAGCTCAGCTGCTGTTTGTTTGGAATATAAGGTTGAGTGAACTGGGCGGCCAGATTGCAATAGCTAGGGTAAATCTAGTTAATGATATTTCAATGAAACTTCCAGCTATATATAAAAAACTATCAAACAGCAAGGCAAAACTTAGCATCAGTTATTTCTCCAAAATATCGATTACTCAGTATAGCAGCCAGCTGCTTCACAAGCTTGAAGCAAGCCTGGATAAAGATTTGGAACGCGGCTTCACTGCCTATGGACCACACCGTGACGACATTTTGATTGATATCAATAGCCATACGATCAGTGAAAGTGCGTCACGGGGCGAAATTAGAACGATACTACTAGGTCTAAAAATTATCGAGTTGGAATTAGTCGAAAATGTGCTTAAAACTAAGCCAATAATTCTGATGGACGATGTTTTTAGCGAACTAGATGGAGTGCGTCGAAGAATGCTAACTAAAGCTATCTCTGGATATCAGACCTTCATCACTACAACTGACGCCGATATTGTAGTCCAGCACTTCATGGGTGAATGTACAATTATTCCAATCGGTTCTGGGTCTTAATTTAATTAGTAAATATAATCTTGTATTTAGAGGTATCTATACCACCATCAATTAGAGCGGCAGCAATCTTATTTTTTACAGTATTCTTTAGTTTGGGATCAATATCAAAATAACCAGTTTGATTATTAAACACAGGATCGCCGTAATTAGGTGAAATATATACATATTGACGATAGACCGAGATAGAGGATATTTCACTTACTTTCTGCAGTTCGTAAACTTTTTTATCTATACTATCGATATTCGGAGACGTTTGGTTAACCAATAAAGCAAATCGTTTATTGTTTAACCCGGATAAACTCAGAATATAACCTGTTTGATCTTTCGCCAGCCCGTTATAGGCAAGATTACCGGTGCTAAATTCGACTGAGCCGATATTTGTTTCAGGGTTAAAATTAATCACACCGTCTTTTTCGATCGCTAAAACTCCGGAATCTGAACTTTTTATATCTAAAACGTCATGAAGCGTAGCTGTTTTTATGGGGTGTTCAATGTCACTAATATCATAGCTGTCCATTGAATTTGAATCAGCAGTACATATTGAATGAGATCCGCAAAATATAGCCGACGTATAATTTTTATCGCTGGAAATATAGTAATTAATACTTTCCTTAGTTATGACCAACTGGCTTTTACTCTGCTGGGAAGAAGTATTTTTGTTGTCTTCATTGTCATATGAATAATCAAATACTCCTTTATTAGAACTTAAATCAAATGATGATAATTTTAAAGTTTTATTAGTCGACTCGGGGATTTTAACAATCTGTGGTTTAGCATGAACTGAACTATAAGTATAAATCTGCGTGACCGGACTATTGAAAACGGAAAAACCTTTGTCTAACGGTTTAACTGAATAAATTGTGTTAGAATCGAGATCCGGTAGCGGGGTTTGGCTGGTAATCAAAAGTTCGCTATTCATTCCATACATAGTATGAACCGGGTTATTATAACCAGATTTTGCAAGTACAAAAGCACCTTCATTTGTCTGCACAAAACCGTCAAGGTCTCTGTCTAAATAACTACCTGATGATGGATTTTTGAGGGTATAGGTAGGCTGTGTCGCTGTTGCTGGTACGTGTATCACAACTTCATCTAAAGTACCGCTGCAGCTATATGAAATTAGCACATTAGAAATAAGCTGTACGCACGGTCCAGGGTTGTCTCCAATAAATGTCCTGGCTTTTTCTGGTACCAGTTTTCCACTTACTGTTGTAGACGAAAAAAAGCCCGATACCGATACTGTAGAGATATAGGAAGTTTCATTTTGGCTTAATGTTACTTCATAATTTCCGGCTTTAACCATTTTATGTATCGTTTGGCCGGCTTTTATCGATCCTGATATATTCGAATTGCTTTTTATACTAAAACTTACATTGGAATCACTGGTAGCATTGGCAGCAGAAATATCAATAAACGATATTCTAGATAAAGTATAGCCGACGAACATTAATATTATTAGTACAACAGCCAGTATCAACCATTTTATTTTTATTGAACTTAGTATCCTATTTAACAAGATATTACTCCGAATCCGCCTGAACCCGAATTTGAACCAAATTTTGCAAGGATAGTTTTAGCGAAACCAGTTCTTATTGGTCGCTGACCAGGTATATCGCTGGGTGTCTCGTAGTCATGTAGGATGATATACGTTGCACTTTCAACATCCGACGAAGCAATTAAATTATCGTAGACTGTCTTATATTTTGTAGTTAATTCTTGCCATAAATAATCCATTTGTAAACCTAAATTACCGGTTGATAAGCCCTTGGCCGTGGCTATATCTCTTAATCCTTGCTTCCTACCCGGCGAAGTCCACTGGATTAAACCATAACCTGGCTGTCCTTTAGAATTTTGATCAGGAGGAACAGTATCAGATAAATGTGGAGGACTAGAGAAAGCGTATTCTACAAGACGCGGTTCAAAGTGTGCTTCAGCTTCCATGTTGCCCATTAACCCGGCAGCCTGAAAGGGCTTTAGGCCTTTTCCTATCAAGTAGTTATATATTTTTTCGGCATTATCTGCACCGGCTAACGCCGAACAACTGCATGAATTAGCTGATCCACCTGAAACTGACGATCCATTATTTGTTACGCTATCGACGATAGCTTTGGAAAGCTGAGGGTATGCACCATGTACATTATCTGAGCTTCCAGGTATTGCCAAACCAGGCTGAATATTTAGCGGGTCTTTGTCCTGCCCAAAAATTGCTTTATATCGACTAATGACTGTAAAACCTAGAGTTTTCGCGGCGTCATAAATAATTTTATTCCGTGCGCTCCAAACAGCTGCTGTATTTGCTCTAGTTGCACCGATATCGACCCAATATATTTTGGCACTTGGGGCGTAACCCTTTAGTTTGGCATATAAAAGATCTAGATTTTCACTAAACGGATCGTCTGTCGGATTTGTCCCTAGCACTACTATTATCGTACCAGCCTTACCGATTATTAACTTATCTGAATCCGCTGCATTGATTGCGCTTTGCTTTACTTCCGTACCGGGCTGAGTTATTGACCGACCGCTATCATGGTTAACCGTCGAAGTACCGCCAAGAGCGGCCTGAAGCTTTACTTCAATTCCGTCATTATGAAGTCCAGCGCTGATAGAGTCTCCCAAAACATAAGAATTTGGTCCAATAGCCCCAGAATTAGCTCCAGACGGCGATGTGCCACAAGCAGCCGGCGGCGGTGTGTCGTCAACAAAATATATACCCAAGTCGCGTTTTTCAGTGTCGGTTAAATTTTTATAATCTATCGCAAACACCGGTCGAATATTCAAAAATAAAGTACCGACAATGAAAAAAGATAAAAACAATAAAAAGTAATGATTTTTAATAAAATTTACTACAAATTTATATTTCACTACCATGTTGGCCAATCTACCGGTATAGGTACCGGGCTTATACCGGTAGAACTAATATGTCCGGGAGGAGCTCCTAATTTTTGTAATAATTGTGAAAAGTTTTGGCCAAATCCTGTTGTTACTCCATGCGGTTTATAGACATCTGCAGCCATCGCTCTTTCGGTAGTATTGTCTTGCGCCCAGCCGATTTCTATAGAAGTGGTACCTCCAAACATATTGCAGATTTGTGTATCTGGTGTCAGATTTTGTCCCACCTTAACAGTTGGTGTACAAGACTCAGCCATATACACGACTTTTCCAGCAGCCGGTCCGTCACTTAATTTATATTGGATCCAATCTCCTCCCGGCCATTGGGAGTTTGTATTTACTTTATTGACGACAGCGTTGCCTAGCGCGTATACCGGTCCTCTGCCTGAATAATCGACACCTTCATCAATATGAGTTGGCACAAGACTGCTAACGCTTCTAAATGGATTTTTATAGCCGCCTGGGCTTGCGGTAGTTGCTTGAGTTGTCTGGTTAGATGGTGCACCGCCAAGAGTAGCAACGAAATTTTCTTTGTCGACCAAGAAACCATAGTATGCAGTGTATCGGTCGTTTTGACCGACGGTATCTCCTGGCAATGCAGAGCCAGTATCTACGCAGTGATTGCTTTCCGGACGGTTGCCGCCGTTTTTATCAACTTCTTTAGCGTACAGAATACCGGTTCTGCCCGACAGACAATCGTCTATATAATTTGCAAAATCAGAACCGGCTCTTTGATTTCCAGTGACAGGGTCTAAATCGTTATTTGCTGTTAGTATTGCCCGTGTTTCATCGATATTTATATCTGGTGTGTAGGCTAAAACTGGGTTACAAAATGGATCTGTTTCTATGTTCAGTGCCAAAGCCTGCCTGTCGTTGCATTGGTCATTTGATGTCGCCGCACTTACTTTGTCGGATGTAAACGGTGCCGTAAGTAGCCGCAATGAAAATATTTTAGAGAACGTGTTATTAATCAAAGTCATAAAAGAAAAACCTGGTGAACTGACTGTTGTAGCTAGATTATAAGTAGCAGTAGAAGCAAGCGAATCAACGTTTGCCATATTTAAATATCTGTCATACAGCGACAAACTTGCATACTGCGCTTTCTTATCTGCATTTGTTTCCGCCCTAAGTGCCACCGCTTGAGTTTTTGTGACTGCTCTTAGACCGTTTGCACCGGCATTCATAGCACCGAGCGCGCCTGCCCCAGACGCAAGACCATCGCCTACTAGTTCACCGTTTTCGACACCACTTAATGCTAGATGAGCACCAGTTTTAATAAGTATTGGCGTTATTACTGCATAAGCTACTTCCTTGCCAACCTGCAAACTAACAGTCGCTGCTATATTAGATTCAACACCACCGAATTCTCCACCAAACACAGTCGCCAGTGCCCCGCCAAGAAATGCACCGGCCTGGACCAGCCCATTATTTACCAGTTTGCAAGTACCGGGAGCAGTGAACTTACTTATACCGGGAGCAGTATTTACCCAATTGTTTAATGCGGCCAGTAATCCACCACTATTTCTACTAGTCGTAACTTTAGATAAATTCGCTGATGACACCCTAGCTGTTCGGTCTCCCATTAGATATCTCATTCCACCGGACTGCATAGCAGACTTTCCGTTATTCGGGTTAGGTCTATGCATATAAAGCAGAAGAGTTTTTAGTCCATCAGTTTGTAAAATACCGGCTTTTTGGTGATCAGCTGCAGTTAAAAATTTTACCGAAAAACGAGCAAGTTCAAGAGCGAAAGCTACGTTCTGTACACTGGATATAAAGTTTAACGTGCCTTTTAATCGACAAGCATTTTGAGGTACTGAGGTTAAGCTTATTCCTTGCGCGCCGCCGGCCAGTAAATCGCCAGGGATTTTGGAGCTCATTTTAGCAAATAGATCTTTTAGCGCAGCCGTATCATTGGTAGTGAAGGCTTTCTCTGCATCTGTTGCACTAGCATCGATTAAATCACTAGCAGCCGTACTTTCAATTGAAGACGGGTTTGCTCTTGCCGCCGCCGACTGATCGAAAGGTGTAGTTGTATCATTAACTGTTGTATTTGCTTTGGGATCTTGAAGGTTTTTCGCTCCGGATCTGGTCACACTTGTATCAGCCGACACTTCGGCGTCTGCCGATGCAAGTTTTTCTTCTATTTTCGCCGTTTCAGTTGTCGATGTATCCCCGACTTTGGTTTCTAGCCAATTCCGGAAATTAAAATGCGAGCCAGTCCATAAACGTTTAGACGCTTGGCCGATCCATGATGAAGCGTTATATTTTAATGCTTTAGAAGTGGCGGATTCAACTGCACTATTACTAAACAGATCGGTCAGTAGTTTATCTATTTCATCGGGGGATTTACCAGCCAGGTCATGGGAAATATCGTTAGCGCCGTCCTTAAATCCGATTTTCGTTAGCGCCCCATTGGCGTCTCTAGCTACAGAAAACCCGTACTGAGTCATTGCTTTATCGAGAGTACCGTCTTTCAATACCGCCTCCTCAATATTTTTGCCCGTAGCCATGCTTTTTAAAATATTTGTTATGCTCTTTTGGCGGCGTCTTTGTTGGACACGCTCTACGATTCCCCCATTAGATTTACCGCTAATAATATTTTCTCTAATATGGACCAGTTCAAATGCACCGACATTAAAAATCATAGTAAACATAACAAGAATTGTTCCGATAACACCGCCGCCGATGATGCCGTTTTTCTTGGTAGCGTAGCGTGATGCTATGTTCTTGATACCGCCAGGTAATTTGTCCGCCGGATTAAATCCTTTGCCAATAGTATCTGTCAAAGCTGTAACAGGCGCTTCGCTATTATTTGATTGAGATGGCGCTCCAGGATTTGATTTGTTATTTTCAGCTTTTTGGAGAATTTCGGAGGATAATCCGCTAAAACCTAAAGTATCTGGTGACCCACCTACAGGATTTTCGGAATTTACCTCATTTTCAAGTTCATTAAGGTTTGATAGAGCTTTTGGCTCCTCATCTTCATTATCGTATACCGGTTCTGCCATATTCTTTACAAGTTATTATAACCCAGGCATCAGGCGATTGCTGAGATCGATTGTCCCTTGGGGTTGATTTAATTCACCTTGTTGGTCGATTTGTTTTACTTGTTCGGGGTTTGTAGTAATAAGCGAGGTTTCGGTGGGGCTAGCTGTTACTTGTATATGTACATGGTTTTGTCCTGCGAAAAATAATCCTTGTCCAACCGGGAACTGGCTCAATCTTTTTCTTTCTTCACTTGTAAGTTTGAAAACATCTGACAATACATCTACTGCAGAAGTAGATTGTTTTAATAATATTTGCATACTGGCGTTTGCAACAATTGCCCGTCCCATTCTAGACCCCATAAAATCTTCAACATCTTGGGTTATAGTTGTTATGCCAAGATTATATTTACGCGCTCTTTTTGCTAGTGAAAATAAGAAACTTGCTGAATCTTCATATTTCATTAACTGCCAAGCCTCATCAACAATAAGCATGCGTCTTTTTTGGTCGCTCTTTGTCTTATTCCAGATAAAGTTAAGTACAATGTACATAGCAACCGGGCGAAGCTCGTCTTCTAGATCGCGCATATTAAAGACTACCAGTGGATTATTAATGTCGATGTTACTGGGCTGAGAAAATATACCGGCAAATGTACCGCTGGTATATTTACGAAGTCTTTGGGCAAGCTGCGGACCGGTACCACCCATGTGAAGTAGGGTATCGTAAAGATCATTTATAGTCGGCGGAGGTGAATTATGAGTCAGTGGATCATTGGTAATTCCAGCTTTGGCATAAGTTTCGATTAAAGCCGCATCAAGGTCTCCTTCTTCTACCGGATTTAAAGCTGGTGCTCCACCATTAGCTCCAGCCATTTGTGCCTGTGCTCCACCCATCATTAGCCTAAGCAGACCGTGAAGTGTGATTAAATTGCTCCGCAGAGCATTATCTGCTTCTTCGGTATCTACTACCTTAGGTAGATCGAAAGGGTTTATACGAGTATTAGAGTTGAGACTTAGCCTTACATAAGCACCACCGACAGCTTCTGCCATCCGCTGATATTCATTCTCGGGGTCAATAATAAATATTTCAATACCAAACATAAGGCTTCTTAAAGCCTCCAATTTGACAGTAAATGACTTGCCGGCACCTGATTTCGCAAATACTACCGAGTTGCCGTTTTCCAGACTGAATCTATCAAATATAACCAGACCTGAATTATGCATATTAATTCCGTATAAAATACCATTTTCCTGGCTTAAATCAGCACTGGTAAATGGGAAACTTGTACTTAGTGCTCCAGTATTCATATTTCGTTTAATTTGTAACTGGTCGACGAATTGCGGAACAGTACAATTAAGTCCTTGTTCTTGCTGAGAGGTTGCTGGCTTAGAATATACCAACTGTTGGCCAAGCATAGATTCTATCTTATGGGTTATAAACTCTAATTCGTCCATACTGCTACCGTAAACTGTAAAATATAATCCAAATCTAAAAAATCGTTCTTCACCAACTTGGAGTTTATCCCTCATTTCTTCAGCATCCATAATTGCTGCTTGCTTGCCGGGATCGCGGACTTTACCTTTTTCAGCGTCGATTTGAAGTCCAGCCTCTAATTGCCCTACTTTTTTTCGTAGATTTTCTAAAATCACTTGGCTTTCTACCGGGTATATAAACATCGAAAGATCCAAGACCTCATCGGTGTTTATCATACCGCTGAGCCAGCCGGTATATACCTGACGAGGATAGCCGTAGACATAATATGTTCTAGCGTATCTTGTACCTAACTGAAAATGGGTAGGAGTAAATTCTATCGAACTTGGCGCAATAAAATCTCTTAGTGCAGTAATCCCTTTCTGAAACGCAATATTAACTTCTTGTTCTTCGCGTAGCCTTTGTTGTTCAGCTATGGCAACCGGATCAAGCTGTTGTTTCTTTGCCATTACTGAAGTTCCTTATCTAATTTTGGTTGCGGAGCAAGGCCCTGCCCTTTAGTAACCACCGGCGCAGTTAAGTCGTTAAAGTTTTTAAGTTGTTGTCTGGTGGCAGTATCAGGATTATAGGTATCATAGTAAAGTTCGATTAATTCATGCGTGTCGAGCGGCAATCCTTGTATACCACACTGCTGTAGACCACCAAGTGCTGCTTGTACACGGTTTCTGAGTTCATTCTTAGCTTTAGACAGGTCCGCTTCGTTAATAACTACGTGCTGTTCTTTACTATTAAAAATTCCGGCTAGACCGCTAAAAAAATTCTTGCTAGCTGTTAGAGCTCTTTGAGGATCTAAGATTGGGAAAAACGGGATTACTACATAAAACTTTTTATCCATTATGTTGGTTTGAGTAGATAAATTATCTATATAGTCTATGTAGTCTTCCATTAGAAGTGCCAGCAGCATATTGTCATGTTCGGTTCGAATCTTATCAAGCTTTTCTATATAGGGTCTCAAATCTACTTTTTGAGAACGCATAAAAATTTGAACTGGAAAATACAAAGAATTTAAGAAACCTTGATATGAAAATTCAACTGCTTCTTGTTCGGCTGTGCTCATCAGATCAAAATTAATTGCTTTTACCATTACGACTGCTCTAAAAGAGCCGTCATTCATAATAACGATACCATCGCGAATTTCAGCAATCTGTAGCGTGTTTTGAGTGCTGTTTGGATTTGATTTAACTGGAGGTGGTGATAACGTTGGATCGGCTGGGATAGCCTGGCCTGAAATGACATTATTTTGTGGTTGTGGCGGGTAGGCTCTGCTTTGCGGCTGAGGTTGGGGTGCAGGAGTGTACGCCGCCGCCGATTGATCAGGAGGCGATGTAGGTGGTAGCTGATTTAATTCAGGATTCATGCAATATATAGTCCCACATTTATATAATGGTTAACCTAAGATCAAAAATTAACGGAGAGTAATAATTACTTCGTCATCCGTTGTAAGCTTACGATTTTTTTCGGCTTGCCGAGCAATCGTAGCCACGCTCAGGTCATCATTATTTGCAAGGTTTAGTATAGCAGGATCAGGGGTTGGTGTCGAAATAACTTGATCGGTTGTATGGTTGCTATTATCGACGCCGGATTTTCGTTTATGACTAGATTTCTGATCATTTTGATGCTTTGGTTTTATATTTCTTTCATGATAATTTGCTGGATTTGGCTGGGACTTAAATTCGTGGATTTTTTCAAGTAATGCTTCTTCGTCTTTAGATTGAGAATTAATAGTTCCTTCTAGCGTTGGATAAGGCTTAGCCGAATTAGATAAATTTTGATCATCTTTAGGGTTCTGACCAATAAACCAGTTGTCTTGTGTGTTTGGTTGCTGCGTGTTAGGTATATTGGAGCCGGACAGAGCGCCTGACATTTTGGTACTTATTTGCTGGCGATGTAAATCGTTAGATTTAGCCATCATCTGCGAAAAATTTTGGGCTGTTGGGCTATTTTGTTCATCCAAAATGTCGATGACAGCCGAGGAGTCATAGTTCGGTAGATCTTGAGGAATTGTCGTAGGGTCAATTAACCTATCGGAATCCGTTTGGTTTAGTACATAAGAAGGCTGGCTAAATAGATTTACATTTATATTTTTAACTGCCCATCCCCTGCTATCTATGGTATTCGCTAGTGCGTGGAGACGGCTTTTAACTTCGTACTGCGACAAACCGTCGGTTAAATGCTTTTCTATTTTTTTAGGAACAGTAATTGTAACTAATTCTTTTAAGCCGCTTTGGTCCCAAATTCTGCGCCTGGGCTTTAAAAAGAATCTAATTTTTGCGAGCAGCCATATTTCTGTAGGCTGATCTTTTGCCCACGGCCATGCTAAAAAGATTCCGAACGTAATTACGGGCGAAAAGATTGCTGCAATAATCCAAATTCCTTTGGTTAAGGCCAAGAAACTTAAATATCCACACACCACAGAGATAGAAGCATAAATAAACTGCTTTAATGAAAGAGGACCTAGGAACTTATCTTCGGCCTCAATGTCCTGTAATACTTTATATGTAGCCATTTAGTTTAGTATTATCAGACTTGGATAAAGAGTCAAATTTATATTGCATATGTTTAGTTTGATCATATAGTCTAAGTTATTATTCTCGGGGCAACTGTCCTACCCATATCGCCTGCAGTATTTACAGTTCCTATGAGTTGCGCTCCGTCCATAATATTTCTATCACCAGAAGGATTTATGCCAGTCATACCGTATATTCGGTTATTGACGGCTCCTTCAATAATGGGCTGAGATGCGGGGGTGCTTCCTGCCGCAGATACTCCTCCGATGGGTGCTCCAGATGCGTCTAGTTGACCGGTTCTTCCCTGTTGGTATCTTTGCGAAACAGCATCGAATACTTCGTAAGTTCTAGCTAGATCATTTAAGTCTTCTGACGATGCAGATTTATTTGCAACACGACCCTCAAGTTGCTGTTGCCAGTGGTACAAGGTACGGAAATCATCATCTCGGTCTGAGTTAATTTGGAATGACTGCCTTGATTTGTGAATGTCACCGAGCATTTCACGATAATGCTTTTGGCTGTCGGAAACATCATTAAATGTTACCTGATTAGTTCTACCATTACTGTCGGTACCAATAGTAGGCTTGCTGTACCATTCCGTAGCGCTAATGCCTTTTTGGCCATATGTTGCAGAAGCCCAAGCGTCATTTGCTTCATCCTGGTTCCATTGTTCAGCTATTGCGTTTTTGCCAAACGCAGTTCTGAACGCTTTTTTATGACCGTCATGCTGAGCTTTGGATAATGTATAAGCCAGAGAAGTGGCAACTTGTTGAGGAGTTGAGCCGTGCAGCTGTTTCCCTTTTCGGTATTCATTTACACCAATTTCATCACCCTTAGCATTAAAATATTTGCCGTTGTCGTCCTGATAACCTGCACCTGCATAAATTAAAGCATCTCTTCCGGTTGCCGATTTTGCTTCCCTACGTTCGGTTTCGGCGCGGGTGTAATTTGACATTCTTTGATCAACATCACCAAACATATCTGCGAATCTACCGACAGCTCGTTGTCTAGTAGAAGCAGTTTTCTTTCTCCCTGGGTCAACCATTCTTGCCTGAGCCCGAGTTGCTCCAGAGCCAAATCTGGCTTTGGCCCGGTTCCTTGCACTATTTTGATTCCTGGCATCACCCAAAACGCCTTGGTGTGCTCGCTTGTTCCAGCCAGCTAGAGTTCCTGCGAAGTTACCAATTACTCCCCCCGCAAATTTGAATGCGAAAGGTATTAGAAACAGAGGGATGATAAGTAATATTACACCGAGCAACTGAGCAAATACGCTACTTATGCCACCGGTTTTGCCTGCTAGGTTTATAGTTACCGATAAAACCTGCGCCATTGAAAAAACAATAATTACAATCGGGTATACAAGAAGCGTTTTAAGTAATAGGTCCCACCATTTTTTAAAGTATTGTTCGGTATTCGGCAGGCAATATAAAACAAATGCGATAGGCGAGCTGATAATTAAAAGCAGGATGATGCCTCGTCGGATCAATAACGTTACTACCACACCAAGAAATGCCAGGAATGCCGGTAACAATATGAAAAGTCCAATAAAAGGAAGCACGTTAGCTAAACCGATTGCTTTAATTGCGAACAATGAGCCGAACAGTACTGTAAGCCCAATACCACTTGTTGCGCCGTTTAGACTGTATGTGACATGGCTGCCAGCTGAAGCTAACGGTGCAGTAAGTATGCTGCCAATTCCGCCGCCGATAATGTTAGTCATATCTACTGCAAAAGAAACAGCATATATAGACAAGTTTATCATTACAGCTGCAACAAGAATCCTTGGTACCATTTTCTTAGCGGTATAAGCATCAAGTCCGATAGTCTGACCGAAAACAGCCACCAACAG
Source organism: Saccharimonadales bacterium (SeqCode) (assembly GCA_038216175.1). Taxonomy (GTDB): domain Bacteria; phylum Patescibacteriota; class Saccharimonadia; order Saccharimonadales; family OMJO01; genus JBBQQG01. The sequence goes on along the minus strand of JBBQQG010000005.1, from coordinate 5,049 downwards.
TGCCAAAATCAGTAGAATATTGGCAATAATTCTGAAACTTGACCACATCTTATATTCAGGGCTTGTTGTATCGGAGGGGTTAATAGAGCTAACTTTTAGAAGTGGTTTTATAACCTTGTCGAAAATTGCATCTGAAGCATTTGCGAGACCATTTATTATTGGACAAAATAGCCACGACAGCGTAAATCCTGAAGATTCACAAACGGGTGTTTGATCGCTTGTTCCCAATTTAGCAACACCTTGCGCAGACACTACTCTTAAAGATGATTCATTTTTATCTCCGGCAACCGTAACAGTGGCTGTTTTCGACGAGTCAGCTACACTGGCTATTTGTATATCGGTTGTTCCAACACCAAGTTTATCTAGAGCTCCATAAATAAGAGGTTTGCCGCTTTTATCAAGCAGCTCCAAGTCGCCGCTACAGTTTGGTCCATTAGTATATATATCTATCGTACCTTGGGTACATTTTGAAAAATTACGAGTGTTTTGCAAACTTGGAGAAACATTTTGGATTGTCGACCCGCCAGATCCTAATACTAGTGCGTAAGTTATATTAAAATTGTCGGTATTCGAAAATCTATCTACTATGACCAAGCCACTACCCGAGGAAAAATTGTTATCACACCGCCAAACGTTCGGCTTATTGTCGCTAGGCACATTAGCAAATGTAAAGTGGTCGGAACCTTCCGATTTTACACAGTTGTAGCCAGGAACTAAGCTCTCAATAATAGACAGCTTTAATTCGACACCTCCACTACCATTTCTTAAACATGAATTATTAATATCCTGAGTACTGACTTTTCGGTCATTTGCGCCGAGGTTGTCGCCAGATTTGCTCGTACAATCGCCAAAATTATTTATAAAGCTTTGATCGGTAGTGCTGTCTTTATTAGTCTGGTCTGTATAGCGCATATTGTCATCAGACGTATCTTTATCAACGTACAAATGATCAGTACCGCTAAATAAAGGGCCAAAATCGGTGGCACCAACTAACTTATCGCATTTATGACCGTTATTGTAAGTAGCCTCAATAGTTGCTCTGTTAATAAACCTAAAAGAAACCCATCCATCGGGTTGATATCTATCACCGTTACTGCCATATTTGCTCATTTCAGGCGAGCAAAATTCATTAATTTGCTGGCCGATACCATACTCTTTACCAGCAGCTAAAGCTTTTTGAGGGATAACGGCTGCTACTAATTGGACCAATAAAAGACAAATTAACAATAGACTAAATGACGCGGCTAATCTTCTACGCATTATCTTAAATGTAGCATAAAAGGTATAACAATATAACTGAATCTAGCCAATTAAAGAATTAGAATGTAGAATTTAGGGTATAAATATGAATTTACAAACATTAATTTCTAAATATTTTAAAATGTTATTTGCTGGCAGCGCAGTTTTACTATTTTTTATAATAGGGCTAAATTTATTGGCGCCAGTTTATTCGAACGCTCAATCGTCTTCATCCGCGCTTAATGATGTTCCACCTGTAACAATCAAAGATCCAGCGGGTGCTCTTAAATATTCTTGTGGGTCGGCTAGTCAGAAAGTAAATGTGTCTATCGATATTGGCTGCCATCACAAAGGCAACCCAATTGTTGACGTAGTATTTGCAATAATAAGGCTATTATCTATTGGCGTAGGCATTGTTGTAGTACTGATGGTAGTTATCGCCGGGATCCAATACTCTGCTTCTCAAGGAGATCCTAATGCAACTGCAAAAGCCATAGCTAGAGTAAGGAATGCTTTAATCGGCCTGCTTTTGTATATATTCATGTACGCACTGCTTAACTGGATCATACCAGCCGGGATTTTTTAATCAATATGTTTAACTTCCTTTACCGATTTTCGGCTATAGAACCCTGCGCCTCAAAAGATTTTTTTGGTTTACCAAGGTGGTATAAATATTTAAAAGTTGTACCTGTTTCCGATGCACAAACACAAATTACTTCGTGCACCGCACAACTAAATTCGGTAAGCGATATTTGGCTAATAGTTGCGGCAGTTATCGAAATTTTACTTAGAATAGCGACTATCGTAGCCATTGGTTTCGTAGTTTGGGGAGGCATACAATTTATAATAAGCCAGGGCGAGCCAGATAAAACACATAGAGCTCGGTCTACTGTTATAAATGCGTTAATAGGTCTAGTAATCGCAGTGGCCGCAACAACAATCGTTTCATTTGTCGCAAGTAGGTTTACAAAATGATTAGCTTAATAATTGATCATTTTGGAGCGGCAATTATAAATTGTGATCCAAGCCAGACGGCTAACAATAACTGCGATACAAACTTTCCTAAAATTACGCCAAACTCAGTTACCGCACAAAACGCTCTCCAGGTAGTATTTGGTATTATTTCGGTAGTTGCAATCATATACATTATTATTTCAGCAATTCGATTTCAGACTACGCTTGGTAATCCAGAAGCCAGTGCGAAACTTAGAAATACCATTATTTTCGCCGGCGTAGGTTTAGTTATTGCACTTAGTGCTGAAGCAATAGTGACGTTAACATTGGGCAGACTATGAATCAGAGCTTTTTTAAAATATTATTTGCTACGGCGTTAATAATATTTACTTTGGGTATAATTTTAGTACCAAAATCGTTTGCCGTAGATGTTATTAGCCCAGCATGTAAATCGGCGACTAATGCGTCTAACCAACCTGCTATCTGTAAAGATAATTCTCAGTTTCAACGCACTGGTACTAATCCAATATTTGGACCTGGGAGCCTTCTGACGACAGTAGTTAATGTTCTTTCTCTTGCCGCCGGAGTAATTTCAATTTTTGTGATAATAATTGGTGCAGCCAAAATGATCACTAGTGCTGGAGATAGCAATTCAATCGCATCGGCGAGAAGAACAATTTTATATGCCGTAATTAGTTTAGTAATAGTTGCATCAGCACAGTTAATAGTAAGATTTATTTTAAGTAAATTATAAATGGAGTCGTCATGTTAAAGTCTATTATTAGAAAATCAGCATTGGTAGCTTTAAGCTTATTTTTTGTTACGCTTTTCGCACTGCCGACTGGAAAAGTACATGCACTATTTGAGAATGCAAAAAATGAAGCATGCGCTGGGGCTTCACTTAATTCACAGCCGACAACCGATTGTTCGGGATCAACTGGCACTGTAAATAACTTGTTAAAAGATGCTATTAATATTTTCTCGCTAGTGATAGGTATTATTGCCGTAATTATGATAATTGTAGGCGGACTAAAGTATATTACTTCCCAAGGAGATAGCAACCAGCTTTCAAGTGCGAGAAATACGATTTTATATGCAATTGTAGGTCTAGTAATAGTTGCTCTGGCTCAATTTATTGTGAAATTTGTACTAAGTAGAGTCAAGCCGCGTTAGGCATAAGAATTTTCCAAACACTTGATAGACACGAAACCTATGTGATATAAGTAAAGTCATACATTAAGAAAGGTCAAATATGTTTAAAACAATAAAGAAATTCGTAGCAGTATTGTCAGCTCTAGGGCTTCTGCTTATACCATCGCTAGTCCCTGTTGCAGTCCACGCGCAGTCTCAAAATATTAATGATAATTTATGTTCCGGGGCAGATCTAAAAGTAGACGGTACTTGCGGTGATCCGAGCGGTGTAGATGCTAAGAAAAAGGTCAATGATCTACTTGCAACAGTAATAAATATTTTCTCTCTAGTAGTCGGAATTGTTGCAGTTATAATGATCATTATTGGAGGACTGAAATACATTACTTCCGGTGGTGATTCTGGTAATGTTACAGGGGCCAAGAATACAATATTATATGCAATTATTGGTCTGGTTATCGTAGCTCTGGCTCAATTCATTGTGAAATTCGTACTTGCTAAAGTTAACCCCAACACCCCTTAAATACGAAAATTAAAAAAGTATTATAATTAAAAATCTCCCTTACTTTTGGGAGATTTTTAATTTAAATTATTTATTAATTATAATACTTGAATCTTTTTAACGCTGTCTTGTTTTACTTTAGTAAAACTAATAGTCAACACGCCGTCTTTTAATACGGCTTCAATCTCGTCTTCTTTAACTGGTACCGGCAGAGCTATGCTTCTTGAAAATTCGCCCCAGTAGCATTCCTGCACAAAATAATTCTCAACGTCTTCTTCATTTCCAGCTGATAAAGTGCCATGTATGCTTAAAGTATTGTCGGCGATGCTTACGTCAAGTTCCTGCTTATTAACTCCAGCAGTTCTGGCTTTTACAACCAGCTTTTCTTTAGTCTCGAACACATCTACCGCTAATTGGCCTGGTACAGCTTCTTCTTCGTCCCATTCATCGTTTGGGTCTGAGACTGGTGCGACACCCGGATCGTCTGTACTTGTCGGCATATCATCATCTTCGCCTAAAAATGCGGCAGTCAGCTCGTCTTCCATTAAAAGATCTTCGTCACGACTTCTACGTGCCATAGTTGTTACCCTCCACGGTATTTAATGATAGAGCTAAGCTCAATCATTGCCCTGCCTAATTCTGCTTGGCGGGCTGATCTTTCCCTTAGTAGCTTCTAATTTTCGGTTTGCAATTTTTGTTACCTATCAGTATAGCTTACACAATGAAATAGGTGCAACCAGCGCACGGGATATTTACAACACATTAATCACAACAGTTATGCTTCACCCCATAATACTTCTGCTTAAGTAAGACCAATTAATATTTACACATACTATAAAAAGTTATTGAAATAACTAAAGAGATCTATGCATAATTGAATCAAATGCTTATTTTTTATTAGACGTTAATTACTAAAACGACTAATGTGCTTGGCAATATTTGGATAACGATGTGCCAACTGATATAATCACCCCTGTTGCGGAAGGGTGACCGAGTGGTTGAAGGTAACGGTCTTGAAAACCGTCGTGCCGGAAACGGTACCGTGGGTTCGAATCCCACCCCTTCCGCCAAGCCCTCGAGGGCTATACAATAGTGTAATGCGGAGAGGTACCCAAGTGGCTGAAGGGGATGGTTTGCTAAATCATTAGGGGGGCGCGAGTTCCCGCGAGGGTTCGAATCCCTCCCTCTCCGCCAGATTTCAAGCA